>JAUPLE010000975.1 GCA_030837085.1 Acidobacteriota bacterium
CTCGAAGCCAGCCGGCTGGTATACTTTCTTTTCGGGCTTGATCTTCCAGGTCCTCCATTGCTTTATTTAGATCTGCCAATTTCTGTTCTGCTTCAGGAATATGTTTCTTCAACTCTTCCAGTTTTTTTTGTATTTCCAGCCGTTTTTCATAGAGGTCTTCATTCTGGAGGTCGCCGTTCAATAGGGAGAGTTCTTGACGACTGTCTTTGATATCCGCTTGAGTTGCCTCGATATCGTCTAATAATTTATTTACCCGGTCTTGCCAGTACTGTTTGGATTGTCTATCTCCGCCATCGCTCCCGGCATCGTCTGCTTTCGCGTCAGGGGCAGGCGGCGTATTATCTTCAATTACCGGTTGATTTTGAGTTCCCGTATCTCCGCCGGCAGTTTCTTTACCCTTTTCTGTTGATTTTCCTCCTACTTTGATAATGCCGTATGGTTTATTAGGCGTCTCTATTTTGTCCAGGTTATCGTTAGTTACCACGTATTTGGATTTTTTGGTTTTCTTTTTTCGTTCTTCTTCTTCTTGTTTTAACTTTACCAGGTCCACGTCTTGTCCATACAATCCGGAACCTGGTTTAGAATGGTTTGATTTTAAAAATGGGTTAAGGGCAAAAAAATTGAAAATAAAAAATACAAAAACGCTTAAAACGATATGTTTGTTTTTCATTTTCATTCTCACTTATATTTTAATTCTTATTTTTACCCCTTATTTTCCAATTACCTGGATATTCACCGATCTGTTCTTGCGTCGTTGTTCTTCGCTGGTGTTGTCAAAAGGAGCGTCTTTTTCGCCGTAGAAGTGGGTTTCGATAAAATTTTCCGGGATAGCCAGGGAATTGATAAGGTAAGCTTTTACAAACTCCACGCGGTCCTTTGAAAGGGCTAAGTTATAATCCAGACCGCCGATACTGCAGGTATAGCCCCTCAATACCACGACATACTGGGATTTGGAAGCGATAAATGCCTTTATTTTTTCAAAGTCTTCCGCATATTTACTCATGTCGGCAATGGATTTTTCATTCATATCGAACCAAATATTCACTTCCGTTGTATCTTCGCCGGGCGCCACAGTCCTTTCTTCCGCTTTCAAAGTTTCGACGATGGGGATATCTTCGGTTTTTTGGGTGGCGCTGATGGGTTCTTCGGAAGTCGGAACCAGGACGACCCTTGTGCCTACTTCTACCGGCCAGGCGCTCTCCAGTACTTTTACCGTGGAGTTATTATTCTCGGCGGTAACGACGATCCCGCTTCCAAAAATGACCGGTGGCAGGCCCTTTCTCAGTCCTCTATAAAATAACACAAAATTTCCTTCCGAAATCAAGGCCTTACCCATATCGATGGTCACATATTCTTCGGGGCCGACATTGAGTCTGCGGGATTGCATAAAGAAACTGGTGTAAACGACATTGCCGCCAATGGCCTCCGGTAGGTGGCAGCGCTTGTAGTCGATCTTCTTCTTGAAAATGGTTTGCCGGGCTTTGAATGGGACTACGATATCGCCGATGTTAACCGGGTGGCAGGCGTTTATTAAAGTGACGGTGGCGCTTTCTTCATATAAGCAGGTAACCTGGGCCAGGGATTTGGGCGCGTATAAAATGCCCAGGGTGTCCCTGGTGAGTAGGTTGGAAACCTTGAACCCTTTCTGGATTACTAAAAATAAATCGCCTTCTTTAATACCGGATTTTGAACCGTTGTTGATATGCATTTTGTCGTCGGTGGTATAATTTTCTCTGAGTGTATCCATTTCATCCGCCCCAATTATCTTAAGGTCTTCGCTAATTTTACCGCGGATAAAATAGGAACAATACAGGTCGGTGGGGGTTACCAGCAGTTGCTCTTCCATGTAGGCATAAGCCCTTTTTATTAAACTCAACTTTTCATGCTGTGAGAGTTTACTTTTTTTCTCCTTCTCCCCCTGTGCTTGTGGGAAAACGAGTCCCACAGTTACCATGATTATTATAAACAAAAAAAGGCTAGTTTTCCTCATCATTTTCTCCTTTTATTGTCCTTCTTTATTTCGTTTATTTTCATTTCTGCCGCTTTATAAAGATCCGATGCGGGATACTCGCCCACCAACCGGGTAAAGGCTGATAGGGCCCTACTGGAGTCTTTGCGATCCAAATAGATGGTCCCGATTTTGAACAATGAGTAATCCGCTTTATTACTGAAAGGGAAATACCCATATACCAGTTGGTAATACATCAACGCCCGGTCGATTTGATTTAGTTTATAATAGGATTCTGCTTGCCAGTAGAGTGCGTTATCTGTCAATGAGCTGTCGTTAAATTGGGCTGTTAGTTCTGAAAGTAGTTCGACAGTTTTTTCGTAATTTTGTTCCAGGAAATATTTATAACCTTCTTTATAGATAGCATCTTGTTCATCCTGGCCTTTCACTTTATTTTTTTTCTCCGGTTGAGGTTCTTTTTCCCCGGTTCGGGTTGCGGTAGTGGCGGCGCTAATGGTCCCGGATTGTTTGAGTTTTTCCACATCCTGGGCTGTCTTTATCTGTTCTTTTTCAAGGTCATAAATTTGTTCGTTAATGCCTACAATATCCTTGGTTATACGTTTTTCAAAGGTACTTCGGCATGCAGGAACGATTGCAGCCAGTGCGACGATTATCAACCATACATATCTATTCATATTTTTACGCATCATACCCTGTTAATAAACTAAAATAAACGTTTTGTCAAGTCCCTGCGCCAATAATACCCTATTTTTGTAAATTTTTCCTTATTAATCTTTTATTTAACCATAGTACCGTGGTTCCGAGCCAGACGGTGTTTTGAATGGAACTGTATGGTCCAGTCCTACAAAGTGGCCCCCCGCGCCGCGGGGTGAGCCTGACGGTGTTTTGAATGGAACCGTAAGGTACAGTTCTACAAAGTGGCCCCCCGCGCCGCGGGGTGAGCCTGACGGTGTTTTGAATGGAACCGTAAGGTACAGTTCTACAAATAGGAACCCCACGCAGTGGGGTTGAAATGGAGGGCGATTTTTTATACAATATCTTCTCGATGTAAATAGGTAGGGGTTTGAATACTCAAACCCCTGCATCCGGAATTATGGAACCGGAACAGGAGGTTTCGATGATGCAATTAAAATTTTGGAAAACAGCGGCAATTTTTCTTATTTTGGTTGGTTTGTGTTGGCAGACCCAAACCTTGTCGGCATTAACCGAAGACGAGCAAAACACCATTTCGGTCGTAAAAAATTCAATTGACTCCGTGGTATTTATTACCAATATTCAATTAGTGCGGGATTTCTTTTACCGGGAGGATGCCGTGCCCAGGGGCAGCGGTTCGGGTTTTGTTTGGGATAACCAGGGGCATATCGTAACCAATTACCACGTCATCGAAGACGGCGATATCTTTGCAGTTACCCTGCCCAATCAGCAGCAGCGCAAGGCGCGGTTAGTGGGAAAAGAGCCTAATAAGGACATTGCGGTTTTAAAAATAGAAGGCGATTTGCAAGGCATTTCCCCAATTAAGGTGGGTTCTTCAAAAGTCCTCCAGGTAGGACAGAAAGTGGTTGCTATCGGAAACCCTTTCGGTTTCGATCATACGGTTACCACGGGAATCGTGAGTGCGTTGGGCCGGCAGATGATGGGGGCCGGCGGCGTTACGATCCGGGACATGATCCAGACCGATGCTTCCATTAATCCCGGTAATTCCGGCGGTCCGCTGCTTAATTCCGACAGTGAGTTAATCGGCATGAATACCATGATTTATTCCAGGACAGGGACCAGCACCGGGATCGGGTTTGCCGTTCCCGTGGATACAATTAAGAAAGTTGTACCCCAGATCATTCGCTATGGGAAAGTGATTCGCCCGGGTTTGGGAATTTCCCTTTTGCAGGATTCTTATGCACGGCGAATCGGCGTCAAAGGAGTTGTGGTAGTGGATGTACCCAGTGGCAGTGAAGCTGATAAGGACGGGATCCGCGGCATTGCCAGGAACCGCTACGGCGAGATTTATCTCCAGGATGTAATCGTGGGTATCGATGATCATAAAATCACTTCTTATGATGATCTTTACAATGTGCTGGAAAACTACCGGATCGGGGAAACGGTAACGCTGGTCCTCTTAAGAGGCGAGCGGGAAAGAAAACTCCGTTTCACCCTGGTAGGGATCGATTAGGAAGTTGAATGCAAATTTAGCATGCTAAGGATATTACTGAAGGTTTGCGGTTTA
>JAUPLE010000976.1 GCA_030837085.1 Acidobacteriota bacterium
CGTTCTTAGCGGCTACTTCTTTTCAGCAAATGCCATGTTCCGGATAAGGGCTTCGGTATCGTAAGGGGCTTTATCGCCATTTAAATACTTATGAAACCATTCCAGGTGGGCATTGTAATAGACCGGCATGGATTTGACTCCGTTGGGCCAGTGGCCGTCATTTTTGAAAATGATTAGCAGCGAGGCTACACCCATTTCCTGGAGGTCGGTGAAAAATTCCACGCTGTTGTGGTAAGGCACCCGGTAATCGCGTTCGCCGGTAATAATAAGGCAAGGGGTTTTGAACTCTTTCACATAGGTGGAAGGTGAAGTCTCATTATAGAATTCGGGTTTTTCCCACGGTTTGAACCTGTTCATATCCCATTCGGGGAACCACAGTTCTTCGGTGCCGCTGTACATGGAGCGCGTATTGTAGGTGCCCATCATGGAGGCGAGGGCTTTAAAGTATTTATTATGTCCCTCGATCCACATGATGGCATAGCCACCCCAGGACCACCCCATGGCGCCCATTCGCTCGGAATCGACATAGGGCAATTTTGCCAGGTATTGGGCGACTTTATCGATGTCCTCCATTACGCGGCCGTTCCAATCCCCGGAAATGGCATCGGTGAATTGTTGTCCGTATCCGGTTGAACCATGGGGGTTGGGATAAGCGAGGACATACCCGGCCCCGGGATAGACCTGCCAATCTCCCCTGAAATTGTTCATCCATTGCATCTGGGGGCCGCCGTGAATGTTCAAGATAAGGGGATATTTTTTATTGGGGTCAAAGGCGTGGGGTTTGACGACGAAAATATGGATTTGCTTCCCTTCCGCCCCAACGGTCCAATGCTCTTCCGAGGGTCTTATGTCTACCTCTTCTTCAACCTTTTTATTAAAGGATGTCAAACGTTTTAAACCTTTTTGATCGAAACGGCAACTCCAGATTTCATAAGGTTCACCAGTGGCCGAACGTAGAAAGATCGTTTCCTTCCCATCCGGGGTCACCAGGAAACTAGCAATACTCTGACGTTCGATGATTTTTTCCACCCGGTTAGCGGCGAGGTTCACGCGGTACATGGGAGTATAGCCTTTTTCAGCCAGGGTAAAATAGATGGAGCGCGAATCCGGGGCCCAATTAAAATTGCTCACCCAATTATCAATGCCTTCGGTTAAGAGCTTAATTTGTTTACTTTTTATATTATAGAGGGCCAACATTTTCTTGGATGACTCGCAGCCGGGTACTCGTTGGGTAATAAAGCCGATCCATTGGCCGTCGGGTGAAAAAGACGGCGCGCCGTCATGGGCTTTATTTTCAATAGTGATATTCAGGGGTTCAGCCTGGGGGGCGTTTAAATCGATCAAGAAAAGGTCCTGGTTGGTGGAATGGGCCAGGTTTTTATCATGGTTGGACACGATGCAGACTGTGTTGCCATCGGACGAAATATCATACTCGCCGCCGCCAGTTGAAAAAGCCGGGTAATCTACCTGGCCTTTGGTAATGGCTTTTACTTTCTTTTCCACCAGGTCGAAACAAAAGAGGTGGGAATACTGCCAATCGCGGTATGCATTCCAATGACGGAATAGGAGTGAATCGGCCATATGGGCCTGTACCGGTCCGCTTTCCAACTTCTCGGCCTTTTCTTTATTGCAACTATTGCATTGGTCTGCTTCTTTCTCCAGGCATTCGGGAAATACCGTGGAAGTAAATAATATCTTTTGGGCCCCATTGGGTCCCTTTCCTGATAAGGGAGTTGAAACACCGGTATAGAAATCCGACAGTTTTCGGGCTTCGCCGCCGTTGACATCCATTTCCCATAACTGGCTGCCGTCCTGCCGGCTCGATATGAAATAAATTTTTTTCCCATCGGTGGACCAAAAGGGATCGGTATCGGCGCCGGGATCAAAGGTAAGCTGCGTGGTTTCACCAGTGGACAGGTTTAAGAGAAACACATCGCTGTTGGTTTTCCCTTCTTTCAACCTGGATTCTGTGACGGTAAACAGTAATTTGTTTCCATCCGGGGAAATTCTCATCCCGCCGATGCCTTTTAAACGGTACAAATCATCGATGGCAAAGGGTTTCTTTTCCGCGGAGAACAGGTTTAATGAACATACCAGGATCAATATAAAAATACATTTTGTTAAATGTCTCATCGGACACCTCCATATTGTTTCGTTCTTATATTAACGTTTTGAAATCTTATATTTACATAGAAATCTGTTTTCGGAGTTCGAATCATTTAAATAAATCCGGGTGAGTTCCGGTGCGTACTAAGATCAATCGATTACCGGATATTTGATACATTAAAATCCAATCGGGTTCAAGCATTAGATTTCTAATCTCCGGAATAGATCATCTGCATCTTTGCATATAACAAGGTCTTTATCCTGCTCTATTTCTTCTATTGCCTGGAGTGTTTCATCTTTAGGTATCGCATTGACATCTTCGTTCAGCCTCGGTTCAATCTTTGTTGTTATAACTGCTGTTCTTTGCATTTTGTTACCTCCTTAAATGATTTCAGGTAACATTATTATTGTAGCGGAAAACCATTTTTTTTTCAACCTCCTTTCATTGTATTTTTCTCTTTTCTATGATATGGTATCCCCTGGTTTGAGGTGACACCATGAAACGAAAACTCTTACGAATTGTCTTTATCAGTATGATTATCTGTGCGACTGCTTATCAGTCGCTTTATCCCGGACAACCCGTCCAATATATATTATCAATCGATAAAACGGCAAAAACAACCGACATTCTCCAACTACACAAAGAGATAAAAATTTATCAAGAAATGAATTCCGGTTACCTGGGCGTTACAGATGAAAAAAATATTTCCACACTGAAGGCCCTGGCTATTCCTTACCGGGTGTTGGATAAAATAACCGGGTCTACCGAGATCATGGATCGCGCTTTCCTGGTACACCTGCGGGACATATGCTACCTGGGTATATTAAAACAGCACGGGACCGCTATCCAGTTAGAAGGGAAAAATGTTCTATTCCTGCCTTCCGTGCCACAACATCCCCGCGAAATGCTGCCCAACATATTCCGGGGCATAAAAAAACTCGGCGCCCCGGTGAAAATCGGATTAACTCGAGTATCGCCCGCTCATATATCCGCACTGGAGGGCATCAAGGCAATAGACCCTTTGATCACGGCAATGGTAGGCGCTGTAAGTAAAAATAACTTAAAAAATAATATTCAAACCCTGCAAAATTTTACCACTCGTGATGCCAGGACAAAGGGCTGCAAAAATGCCGGCGATTTCTTATCTACTGAATTATCAGAATACGGGCTCCAGGTAGATGAAGACTCCTTTTATTTTGAGGGCTACACTTCCCGGAATATTATCGGCTACTTACCCGGCAAGACAACCTCTTCCGAGGTGGTTATAATCGGCGCACATTATGATTCTTACGCCGATCCGAATAGTAAGGTATCCGCCCCCGGCGCCGATGATAACGCCAGTGGGAGCGCGGCGGTGCTGGAAGCTGCTAAAATTATGTCCCAGTATTCTTTCACGCATTCCATTAAATTTATTCTTTTTTCCGCTGAAGAATGGGGGCTCTACGGGAGCGCCCATTACGCCCGAGATGCTGTTCAAAGCGGGGAAGATATCATTGGTGTGATTAACATGGATATGATCTCGTATGCGGATCATCTCCCCGAAGACCTTGATGTTATTGTCAATACGAATTCGAAATGGATGGGAAACCTGTTGAAGACAGCGGCCGAAAATTATTCCAGCATAGACGTGCTCACCACCCTTGACAATTGGGCTGATTACAGTGATCATTATTCTTTTTGGGATGAAGGGTATCCCGCGGTTTTGTGCATTGAAGACTACGAAGATACTAATCCTTATTATCATACAATCCATGACACCATCGATACATTAAATCTTGATTTTGCCGTCGAAGCCGCCAGGGTTTGCCTTGCTTCCACCGCGCAATTGGCCGAACCTATTGTGGAAAGTGTATCGCCAGCTATCGGTTTAAATAGGACGAAATTATACTTCGGCGGGCTGGGATCCGGGATTCATACCGGCGCCCAGGAGGTATGGATTCACAACAGCGGTGACGGAACATTAAACTGGCAAGCCGGCGATAACGCCGCCTGGCTGACCTGTTCCCCTACCTCCGGGACAAACGATGGTATTATTACAGTATCCATCGATCCCAGTGGTCTCACTGCCGGTACGTATACCGGGACCATTTCCATAACCGGCGCCAATGCCTCCAATTCACCGCAAACCGTTTCCGTCACATTAACGATAAAATCCACCTCACAGAATTTGCCGCCCTTCGGCGACTTTGCTACTCCCGTAGATAGTTCGACGGTTCGCAGTAGTTTCCCTGTAACCGGATGGGTATTGGATGACATCGCTGTGGAAAACGTCAAAATCTATCGGGAGAACGGCGACGGTGCATCATTGGCGTATATCGGCGACGCCGTATTTGTGGCCGGGGCGCGCCCGGACGTCGAAACCGCTTATCCCAATTATCCTTATAATTATAAATCAGGCTGGGGATACATGCTGCTTTCCTATTTTCTACCCAATGGCGGAAATGGTGTATTTAAACTGCATGCGATCGCTGGGGATGCGTCTGGAAATTACACCACCCTTGGCGTTAAAACGATTACCGTTGATAATAACCATTCGGTGAAACCCTTTGGCACCATCGACACCCCAGCCCAGGGCGGGTTGGTTTCATCCAGCCCATATATCAATTGGGGTTGGGTATTAACGCCGCAGCCCAATCATATTGCTACCAATGGTTCTACCATTAATGTATGGGTGGACGGCGTCAATAAAGGTCATCCTACCTATAATATCTATCGTTCCGATATCGCGTCACTATTTCCCGGTTATGCTAATAGTAATGGGGCCATCGGTTATTTTTCCCTGGATACCGGCGCGTATGAAAACGGTTTACATACCATTCAATGGAGCGCCACGGACAGCGCCGGGAATTCGGATGGAATCGGTTCCAGGTATTTTTTAATCAATAATACCGCCAGGGATTCAAAACAAAACAGCGAATCTAACGCAAACTCCTTGAAAAAAGATATGATGCAAATAGAGGATATCCGGCAAAGTCCTGGGCCGGTTTGGCTGAAACTGGGTTATGATGAAAGTGATTCACCCCAGGTTGTTTACAGCGATGAAACAGACCGCTGTACAATCCGGGTAAACG
>JAUPLE010000977.1 GCA_030837085.1 Acidobacteriota bacterium
ACTTTTGTTTAGTCCGTTACCTGCACACGAACCCCTTCGGAATGACTGGAAAACTCCGGCGCATACATACACTGGATCGTGGTTATACCATTGGAAAAATCTCCAACATGACTCACTCGCAGCGGATACTCAAAGACATACGTCCCCTTGGGCAAATAATCGATAAAGAAATTGGTTGATGCATCCTTGGTGCTCTCATAATAACCCAAACCACCCTGCCACTTACACCGCGAAATCACATTCTCCGGCTCAAAGCCCGCGGCCCGCATGTCCTTCATATGCACATACTCCATGTCCCGGTCCACCCGCAACTCGATGCGCACTTTAACACGGTCTCCAACTTTTAATTGCCCCTTATCCAACGGCTGCAACACCGGCCCCGTATCGGAAGGCCGCTCGATGAAAAGCTGTTTCTTTAATTTCAAAGGAGTTTCCGCGGGCGTGATCTTGTCCAGGTTCTCAAAATACTGCCAGTAAAGACTACCCCAGGCGGCCACATTATTGTTATTCTTCACCGTGATAAATCCCATGTCCGGGCTCACTTCACCGCCCGACCAGGAAGTCTTAAAATAACCTGTACCGGCTTCCACTTGCACATTATCCATCTTCCACGGCTCAATGAGTATTTTTTTCGCCTTACCCATCGTGATTTCCGGCGGCTGATTCTCCGCCAACCAGTCGTCACCTTTGAGCAGCAGCGCGTAACACGCATTGGCCGTGGCCTTGGTGTTTCCCCAATCCTGGGTTTGCTTTTGCTTCAGCAGCCATGTTTTCATTCCGTCTACCGATTCCTTGTCCCCCAGGACTTCATCGAATACCTCGATCAACACCGCCTGGGTCTCAATAGAGGACTGATACCAGTAGTAACCCCAATTCTCCTTCCAGTACATGCCCATCTCTTCGGAATAAAGAGCATGCTCCTTGATGGAATTGACAATGGCCACAGCAGTTTTGTGATTGTCATACCGTTCCAGGGCCAGGGAAATCATACCCTGCGTGTATTTATTAAACCTTAGCCAATACTTTTCCGCCTGGCCTTTATAATACTCAAAGGCTGTCTTAATGCCGTCATCCATGGGGATATCCTTGAAATAACCGCGCACATATAAATAATGTACTTGCAGATAACTAATTTGCATGTCCTCCAGTTTCGCTTTGTGTTTTAATAGCCATTCATAATCTTCCTTGATTTTCCGGTCCAGGTAAGGAATGGCTTTTTGCAGCATGTTCCATATTTTCTTGTCGTTCCTGCCGTCGATCACTTTTAGGCGCTCCAGGTGGGCAAAACCGGAAACAATATACTGGGTAATGTAGCGGTTCTCATACATGCCGTTAAACCAGGGCCAGGCGCCGGAAGGCATTTGCCCGTCCACCAGCTTTTTCAATGCGCTTTCCAATTGGGCCGACATTTTAGCCAGGTCGAAGAGCAGCGCGATGCGGCGTTTTCGTTCCGTTTCATCTTTGGCGTTCAATACCCAGGGCGTCTCTTCCAACATCAAGGTCTTTAGCTCCTGGTTCTTTTCCAGGTTGGACAAAAGCGCATTGCCGCCCGCGGCGCCCTGCGCGCTTTGCCATATCTCGAATACCCGCTTGATCCGGGGATTGGAATTAACAATATGAGACGCGATACTGTTGGCATAATACCGGCTAAACACCTGTTCCATGCATTCATAGGGATACTCCATGAGGTAAGGCAGCGCCTGGACCGCATACCAGACCGGGTTGGAGGTAAATTCCAGGGTTAATTTATGGTTTTTAATGGTGGTGGAACTTGACGAATCCACCAGTTTTTGAAATTGGAAATCTTTCGTTTGTTTGGAGCGCACCGGCAGCGGCAGGGACTCGGTCACCAACATACGGTTCTTCAAAATGGGAACCGCCTGCTCCTCGCCGTCGGAAAACTGCCCGGATTTGGCTACGATGCGATAAACAACCGTATCCACATCGTCAGGTATGCAAATGGTCCAGGCCACGCGGTCGCTCTGCCCTTTCAAGGCTTTAAAAGTCCTGCCGGCGTTGTCGTTTTTGAATTTCGCATCCACCGGCTGCATGGTGGCTGCATCGAAGAGCATGAGTTGCACATTGCCCGTGAGTTCGCCTTCGGAGAGGTTGGTAATTTTGGTAGCCAGTTCCAGGGTATCGCCTTCCCTGAAAAACCGCGGGGCATTGGGTACCACCATTAACTCTTTCTGCGTTACCAATTCATTGGAAACAAACCCGTACTTAAGGTCCCGGGTATGGCCGAAACCCATCATTTTCCATTTGGTCAGGGCTTCGGGAATGGTAAAACTGATGATGATCTCTCCTTCCGGGTTGGTTTTCAAATGGGGATAGAAAAAAGCGGTTTCCTGGAAATTGGTGCGGGCTTTGACATTGGAAAGATCGGCGCCGGTTTTTTCGGCTGGGGGTTCCTGGCCCGGTGTTTTCCCTCCTGCTTCGCCGCGGGCAGCCTCGGCCTCTTCCTTATCGCCGTTTTTCTTTTTTGCCGACATCTTTATCGAAGAGTTAGTATCCATCATATCATCCATGGCCGGAGCGCTTTCAGCCACGGCCATGGGGGCCGGCTGCCGCATCATTCCCGGGGCCGGCGGGGGGATGGCACCGGAACCAACAGCCTGGAGTTTATATCGGTTGTAGCCGCCCCACCAACTAAAATCAAACCAATTTAACTCATCATACATCTTCGTGTAGTAATCGGAAGGTTTTTGCAGCGACCCAATGAGGGATGTGTTGATGGTGCTGAAATAATTGTTACTCTCCCACAGGTACTGGGAATAATAGGAACGATAGATGCCGAAATTCCAATAAGGGGGTCTGAAAGCATCCAGGGAAGCGTCGTACAGCGTGGCCAGCATCTCGGCCTCCACTTTTTCCCCAGGTTGGCCTTTGGCTCCTTTTTTACCACTGATTTTGAGCCGCCACTCCTCTTGCGCCCCAGGCAACAACTTGTTCCTGAAAGTTTCAAAAACGATATCCAGTTCTTTATTGGACCAGGGCACGGTAAACATCGGGTTGTAGGTGAAGATACGGTTAAATTTGATAAAGAAAAGATGCACCCCGATGTTGCCCCGGTATTTTTCCAGGATGGGAATTTCGACCCGTTTTTGCTCATTGTTTAATTCTACAAATTTCTTTTCCAGGATTTTGCCGCGGTATTCGATTTCATAGAGCACCCGGACGCCCTGCTCCGCCGACCCCAGTAAAAGCGCCGCTGTTTCCCCGGGTTCCACGATGCTTATGGGAACGGTAAACCATCCCAACTCCTTGGCGGGCGTGTTTTTCCCTTTGGCGGAATAGAGGGTGAAATAATTCACTTCTTTCACGGGATTGCCGTACCTGTCGTTGGAAGTCATCTCCATCACGTATTTGCCGATTTCCCAGCGGTTAAGGTCGGACAATTTTAATTCCTTGACCTCCCCGGTATCGAAGTGACCGGTAAACACTTTTTTTTCTTTTTCCCAGTTGCGGGAGTCATTCTCGTTGACATAGCAGTCATGGGGAAATAGTTTATAGTATTCGTCCTGGCTCATGGTGAACCGGTCCGGCGTCTCCCAGGATTTCTTCCGGAATACCCGGTTGGGATCTTTTAGCTTAAAGAAAGCGATTTCACCGTTGGCCGGGACAAAGTCGCCGGAAAGAGTCGTGGTATTCAGCGCAAAAACGGGCTTTTCCATCTCTCGATCCAGTTGTTCCGGCAGGTTTATGCTTATTTTCAACGCGGTATAGCCGATGGGAATTTTCGTTGTCGATTGCTGGGTTTCGCCGTTGACATCCGTCACCTCGGCATAAACGGTAAAATTGAAGGCCGGTTGGGTCTCTTTGGCCAGGGCGAGGTCGGGCACGGCTTTAAACGTTATTTGAAATTCCCCTTTTTCATCGGTTTTGGTAACGTCGTTAAGGATTTCCATGGTGGGCGAGGTGGGCGGACACCAGTACCAACAATACCAGGGGTAGGGATAAAAGGCTTCCCTGACGACCCGAAATTTAACGTCGGCGTTGTCGATATTGTAACCGGCGTAAGCCGCGGCCCTACCTTTGACTGTAACCCTGTCGTCCAGCCGGTAGGTCTCTTTCATGGGGTCGAAGAGGACCTGGAATTTGGGCCGTTTGTATTCTTCAACGGAAAAGCTGGCGCTGCCGTAACCGTCGGCAATGGACATGTTCCCATTCAAGCGGCCCACGGGGGTTTGGAAAGTACCGCTGAAGGTCCCGTATTCATTGGTAACCAGGTCCAGGTGACCGGCTTCCTGGTGGTTGACGTCGTAAAAGGTGACGCGGGTAGGCTGCTTGGGCATGATGCGGGTATTCTCCGTATTGTTATTATCCACTAGCAGCATGATGCCTTTAAAATAGAGGGGTTGCCCGGGCCGGTAAATCCCGCGGTCGGTGAAGAAAATGGTGCGCCACACGTTGGGGGACGGTTCACCTTGCCTGTAGGAATAAAAGTTTTGCTGGGTAAACAGGCGGTCTTTGCCGGCGCTGTCGATGAACTCCAGTTGAAGCGAATTCCTTTCGAAATAGGCCAGGGGTATATTAAAGTACCCGTTTGCATCGGTCGTAAACAGGGGGCCTTTTTTGGGGACATAGGTATGGGACCACTTGCTGTATTCCTGGGACCAGGCCTGGGCTTTGGCATGGGCCAGGGGTTGGCCGGTCTGCCGGTTCATGAGGTAAAAGTCCGTCCCGTCATTTCCCCGGTTGCGATGCACATAAGCGATGTCGGAGGCCGTAAGAAAACTGTAAGCAACGGCATGGAGTTGGTTTTCATCATAATCGAACGTGCTGTTGTTGGAACCCAGCAGGACGTATTCCCCGGGTTCCAAGCCCGGGACTTTTATTTCCGCCGAGTGTTCCTGGAAATCGCCGTCGTCCATTAATTGATTTTCCCAGGAGGCAACAGTCGATCTCTTTTTATAAAAATCAACCAGTTCATCCATGCGCAGGTTGTTTTTCTTTTGTATTTCGTCCCTGTCGGTTTTGACGATTTTCAAATAAATCTTATTAAGGTTTCTATATTTAACCAGGGCAGGGGAAGCGGTCCGTATGGGGGAGGCGTTTTCCACGATAATTCCCAGTTGGCCGCCCTCGATACGGTTGATCAAGTCGATGCAATTCCTGGCGCCGGAAGAGTCGGGGTATTTTTTTACCGCTTCATTGCACAGGTCATGGGCTTTCTTTTTCAACCACTTGTATTGTTCCTGCGGCTGTGTCTCAGCGGAACCTTTTGATCCGAGGGGGTATGTAGGGGGAGTGGGTTTGAATTTATTCCCCAGGTTGTCGTAATATGACGCCAGTTCATAATAAACATCGGCAGCCGCTTGCGAGTCGCCGTATGTTTCGATCATTTGCCGCAGCATTTTTTCGTAGAGGATATCTTTATTACTGAGCACCGCCTCGCGGTAAAGGAACTGGAGCCGTTTCAGATCGACATCCACCAGGGCGTCGGGCTTTTCGTCGTTGAGATGGAATTTAACCAGGTCTTGCAGGCCGGTGAGGGCGTAATAATGAAAAGCCATGGGGTCGCGGGTGGTGATTTCCAGTTTGGCGAACGGGTGAGCAGCGCTGAAATATTCCTCTTTATTTAATGAGAAACGGTATACCGGCTGAGTTAGTCCGGATTCGCTGTCCATGAAAAAGTCAATGGCGCGGTGGGACAGGAAATCGTAGAGGGTTGGCCGGTATTTTCGGCTGTCCATTTGTTGGATCAATATCTTATCATAGATATCGATCTTCGTTTTCTTCGCGTTTTCCGCATCGGCCAGGGATTTTTGATAATGGTCCACGATGGCCTGGACGAGTTTTCTCAAGTCCCAGGTGCGGATGTCGTCTTGTTTCATATCCGAATCAGGGATATTGGTGCGGTTCAGGAACCTGTAGCGGTTGGATTGGTAGTAGTTCCAGGTTTGTTCCGCCAGCATGGAGTGGAGAACCGGTGTAATGGGGAATTGACTTTGTTCCAGTTCACCGGTTAGTTGGTGATAAGTCTTAAGGAAGGAATCTTCTTCCACTTCCTGGATGAAGCGCAGTTTATGAATAAGGGCCTTAATAATTTCGGCGGCATTCTTGTTTTCTTTGGCGGATTTATAAATTTTCTCCACCACTTCCAGGGCGGATTTAGGCAGACCCTGGTTGTTAAATTCTTCGACCTTTTGCCAGAGTTTCTCATAGTCGAAGTGGTCATTTTGATTCATCATGTTATTAGTACCTCCTATCCTTTCTTGGGCGTCGAGTTCGTTTCTGCCGTCGCCGCAGGCGGCGATTAAAAACAGTGAAACCATTACAGCGAATCCGAACGTCGTAAGCGTTACTAACAGGTTGTTCCTTTTTTTCATATTGACCTCCTATCCTGTTATGATTATAAAGTAAACCATTTAGTCGGAAAGGTCAATGGCAATTCGCCATTTTTTTATTTTTTAATTACTGGCCCGCGAAACACGCGAAAGGATGAACTATGGGACAGGTCAATTTCTTCCCCTTCGATCGATAGCCGGTAAATGCCGGGCTTTTCAAAAAAAATGGAAACCTCTCCACTCGAAGAGGTGTGATTTCATGGAAAAGAGGAAATGTTTCTTGTCGGAGTGGAGTGATTTCCTGAAAATCAGGAAACGCTTCCACTAAGAGAGGAGTGATTTCATAAAAATGAGGAAACGTTTCCTGTTTGAGAGGAATGATTTCCTGAAAATGTTGAAACGGTTCCTGTTGGAGAGGCGAGCTTTCATGAAAATCAGGAAACATTTCCTGTCAGAGAGGAGATATCTCCTGAAAATCAGGAAATGTTTCCACTTAGAGAGGAGTGATTTCATAAAAATGAGGAAACGTCTCCTGTTTGAGAGGAGTGATTTCCTGACAATCAGGAAACATTTCCACTCAGAGAGGAATGATTTCCCGAAAATCAGGAGATGTTTCCTGTCAGAGAGGGGTGATTTCCCGAAAATCAGGAAACACTTCCTGATAAAGAGGAATGATTTCATGAAATTCAGGAAACATTTCCTAAAAAAGAGGAGAGATTTCCTGGAAATAAGGAAACGTTTCCTATTGGAGAGTTTTGTTTTAAATCTCCCGGGAAAACATTGACAAAAAAAGATAAACTCATGGATCTACGTCATTCTCAGAAGGCGAAGTTTCTGGGAGTACCGCCGGGGTGAGGGACATTTGACTATCATTTCTTTGCCTGTCACTTTTATTCCCCCGTTGGGCAAATAGCCCTTGCTTTTTGTTTTGTTCTATAGTACAACTATCTTTCGAGATTATTTAGAGGTGGCATAAATGAGTGAATCCCAAAGCATGGATGTAGTGGAAGATCTGGTATTGCAATTATCGGAACCGGCGATAAAAAAGATAGACGGGAAACGCCGCGCACTGGCAAAATCGAAATTGATTTATTACCCGGCGGAGAAAGGAAAACCGCCTATCGAAGGAAAGGAAATAGTTATGTTTGAAGCCCCCATCGGACCGATTGAAAAAGAAGAGTTGAAATGGTACCTGGAACGTTATTATATCTGGCCGGCAGGGCCATTTAAAGACCGGGCGCAAAAGACGGAGAAAGATTTACCTATATGGGGCAAGGCGATTTATGATGAAGTATTTTCAAGGGATTCTACAAGAGACGTATTAAGCGCGTGGGCGCATGCCACCGGTACGAAACGGCGGTTTACCTTTTCCATCGATTCCCGCATGGTGGAAGGATCCAAAGAAAAAAAACAGCTCGAAGCCAATGAAGCGGCGTCGGAGTTATTAAGTTTACCGTGGGAATTGATGCATAATGGGAAAGAATATATGTTCCAGGGCGCGACGCCGATCCAGGTTCGCAGGCAGTTGCCCAACACGAAAGAATTGGAATCGATCGTTTCGGAGCCGCCCATCCGTATTTTATCCGTCAGTCCCAGGCCGGACGATGAATCCGCCGGGTATATCGATCATCGTATCAGCGCCATCCCTCTGGTGGAAGCGATAGAGAACCTGGGTGGACTGGTTGAATTAACAGTGCTGACGCCCGCGACTTTCCCCGCGTTGGAAGAGGAATTAACCAACGCTCAACAAAAAGGGACACCCTATCATGTGATTCATTTCGATGGCCATGGGACATATTATGAGGATGAAGGGGTGGGCGCTTTATGTTTCGAGGACCCGGCGGATGTGGATAAAATCGAAGAACGGGGGGTGGAACTGATCGACGCCCGGCAGTTGGCGGCCATGGTAAAAGATTACCGTATCCCGTTGTTTTTCCTGGAAGCGTGTCAATCCGCCATGACGGAAGATGATCCCATTGCATCCGTGGCTGCCGCGTTATTGAATGAAGGAGCGGCCAGTGTGGTGGCCATGAGTTATACGGTATTAGTGGAAACCTCCCGCAGGTTTGTAATGGCATTTTATAAGGAGTTGGCCTGCGGTTCGCGGATCG
>JAUPLE010000978.1 GCA_030837085.1 Acidobacteriota bacterium
GGGGATATTGGTAGAGACGGTGCGCGCAACGACTCTACGGTCGAACCGAAACCGATAACGGCAATACGATCCGGTGTTTGTTCTACCTGTTCTTCAAATAATCCATGAAAAGTTTTATCACACGGGTATTCTTCCTCCCTGCCGTTAAATTCGAACAACAATCGTTCTTTCTCTTCCGCTGATAGGACATCAATGTCTGACAGCGGGGTATCGACGTTAGCCAGGGCCGTTTCCAGCAGCCGGTTGAAATGGCGGATAATTTGTTCAACTGTCTGCAGCCGGTATAATGATGGATTATATTCTACAGTAACTTCCAGGCAGTCATCTGCCCGATTGAAATCGAACAACATATGAAACCGGATATCTGCGAAATACTTTTTATAGTGGACATTTTGCAGAAATATGCCAATATCGAAAAAAGGATACTCGTTCTCCCGATGTGATACTCTTAAATGTTCCACCAGGTAATCAATGGGATAGTTTTGATTTTCAACGGCGCAATTAATGGAGTTACGGACCTGAAGAAGCAATTCTTTGAAAGTAAGGGTATCTTCGAACCGGTTTCTCAATACCAGGACGGTGTTGATAAAATCACTATCGCTTTCCTGTTTATAAATGGGTGTCCCGATGGCTATATCATTGGAAGAGGTATATTTCCTTAATAATACGGCCAAGCCTGTCGCAAGTACCATATATAATTTAATATCGCTGTTTTTGCTTATTTTCCCTAATTGTAAAAAAAGATCACCCTGGAGCCTGGATGTCGCTGTTTCCAAACGGTCATTGGTTATATTTTCCCCGCTAAGATCGAAAGGGAAATTGCTTTTTTCCGTGAAACCAGCCAATTGTTCCAGCCAGTATTTTTTTTCAAGGGTTTTCTGGTTGGCAATAACAGCCAACTTATCCGCACTTGTTCTATTTTTCATATAAGATATTCTCCCTTTTCTATTATCTGGGAAGGCTTCCGCCATTAAAGACAGTAACCGAAATTATTTGTTGTGAATCCAGGAAATATTTTATTTTCATTGAATCAGGAAGATTTAAAAATATCATATTTACTGAATTTGTAAACGGGGAATTTCCTGAACTTATCCCCATGTAAAATAGGGATCTCGGTAGGGAGCAAAAAATACCTGGGAGCAATTATTACGCTTAACTATTTTTCCCATTCGACTTGAGACTAAAAGCCCCACATACAAGATTCAAGTCAATGGTAATTGTTCAATATTATTCGAGGAAAAGGACTTAGAAGTTCGGTTTTTTCCGTGCGGATTCGTTTACATGTTGCCCATTATTGCTTCCGCTAACTCTCCCACATAAGGTTTTTCAAAGATTGTATCGTGACTACCCGGGACTTTAACAAATCTTACTTTACTTTTTGTCATGTGGCTTAATTCTTCTTCAGTGGCCCGGGGGCCTTCGGTTTGTGGGGATGGGGAGAGCGACTCTTCGGCAACTATAGCTAAAATCGGTGATTTGATTATGTTAAGAGGTATAATATGCCTGGTCAAAAGGTCGATACGTTCTTCGAACCTATCCCTGGAAAAGTTATCGACTCCATTTTTTTTGCTTGCCTCCCCGCCTTTTTCCCGGGATTCCATTAATTGAAATCCTTTTTTATATTTTTTATCATATAAGGGGATAAGCCTATTTCTAAAGAAATCGGGTAACTTCTCCAGCACCCGAAGTTTCTTGATAAAATTATACGGAAAAAGTACATGGGGATCAAACAATATTAACTTTTCTACATGATGGCTGAGAGTTTCCAGTCTTCTGACCACTTCATAGCCGATATCAACCCCATTGCAATAGCCGCCGATGATATAACTTCCATCTTTTTGAACAGCCAGGATTTGCTGGATATAATCGTCCACCATTCGGACGGGATTTTCCGCCATAATAGAGCCCGGTTTTATCCCCCTGGCCTCGACGCCGTAAATATTGTATTTTTGCTCCAATAATTCGGCCAGTTCTTTATACTGATTCACCATGCCGTGCAAGGGATGAATAAGAAAAATATTTTTTTCATTACGCCCTTTGTTTAATTTTTCTATGCATTGCAGTTGGCTGAGCAACCGCTCTTCATAAATATCTTGCTCCAATTCCGGGGATATTTTCCTATCGTTCATGGCGCCGGCCAACTTTTTAATTGTGGGATTGGACAGGATATCTCCCAGGGACACACGGAATCCGGCTTTGTTTATCAACGATGCCAGGTTTACGGCCATTAAAGAATCCCCTCCCAGGTCAAAAAAGTTATCATCGATGCCGATGCGGTCATACCCGAATAAGCGCTGCCATTCGTGGGTAATGGTTTCTTCAACCTGGTTGCCGGGCGCCGCATAAGGATTCATTAATTGGGGTCTGGGTTTATAAACCTGGGCGGTTTCTCTTTTTTGCCCGGGTTCGTCTTTCTTCGCAAATTTATCTTTCAATAGCTTCTCATCAAGCCAATAACCTTGTCCTTCAAATGGATACGTAGGCAGCGATATGCGACGCGCGGTTTTATCGGGATAAAATTGTATCCAATCAATCCGCCGGCCATAAAGCCATACCTGCCCGATTTTATTTAATAAGTAGTAGGTATCGGACTCTTCCTGGTCGGCAGGTCTTATGAGGTTCAACACTCGGCGACCAGGCGAGCCGGCGAAACCTTCTACCAATAGGCTTAACTCCCGGCCCGGCCCGACTTCGAGAAAAACGGCACTTTCTTTTTTGCTGGCTTCTTTTATTTCATCGGCAAAATGGGTTGTCACCAAAGGTTTCCCGCCGGATTTCCCTATGGCCAGGATGGATTTTATCGAATCTTCTAATGAAACTGTCGCACGTACACATGAGGCGGCATATTCGCCAAAACCATAGCCGGTCATGGCATCGGGTTTTATTCCCCATTTTATTAATAAACGCGCCAATGCATATTCAATGATAAAAACGGCAAGTCGTGCGACTTCGAAATCTAAAAAACCTTTTCCCTGTGATACGGTACTTTCTTCACCGGGATAAAGTATCTCTTTAATATTATAATCGACCAATGACTTCAAAATGTCGAAACATCGATTCATCTCATCCCGGAATATGGGTTCTTCCAAATAGAGTCCCTTCGCCATATTTTCATATTGTGCACCCAACCCGGGAAACATGAAGATAATAGGGATATCTTCCTGTATATTGTGAACCTCGATAGCGGCGGGATTCGAAAGGGCCTGGATTGCCTGGTTCATATCTTTGCAGACAAACATTCTTCGGCATTCCAGGTCCCTGCGCCCCACGCTCAATGTGTAAGCGGCATCAGCCAGGGAGATATTTCTGTCACTCTCAAAATAGCGGCAAAGATTTTCAGTTAAGCGGTCCAAAGCGGTTGGTGTTTTCCCGGATATTGGTATTAGGCGGTATTGGCTGTCCTTTGTTTGTCCTGTTTGCCCATCGGCGACTGGAGGCCACTCCTCTAATACAGCATGGGCATTGGTCCCACCGATACCGAAGGAACTCACGCCGGCCCTTAATGGCTGACCGTCCGATGTTGTCCATTCTTTCAAGCGGTTGACCACATAAAAAGGGCTATTTTCAAAATCGATCCTGGGGTTTGGAGTTTTAAAATGGAGACTGGGGGGAATAATATGATGTTTTAATGCCAGTACCACCTTAATTAGTCCCATTACTCCCGCGGCGGCATCCAGGTGTCCAATGTTGCTTTTCACCGAACCTATGCCGCAAAATTGCTTTTTATCAGTGCCAAAAGCTGTTTTGAGGGCTTCGATTTCCACTGGGTCACCCAATTGGGTGCCGGTACCGTGGGCTTCGACATAGGTGATACTTCCCGGATCGACTTCCGCCATTCGGTGCGCCATTTTGATTACGTCAGCCTGCCCCTCGATGCTGGGAGCGGTATATCCGATCTTACGCAAACCGTCATTGTTGATGGCGGTTCCTTTTATAACGGCATATATATGATCTCCTTCGGAAACGGCATCCTCCAGGGATTTTAATAAGACGACGCCGCAGCCTTCACCAAAGACGGTTCCTCTTGCCATGGCATCAAAAGGCCGGCAATGTCCATCTGCTGAATAGATCATTCCTTCCTGGTAAATATACCCGATGGTTCTATGGGGTACAATTTTTATCCCCCCCGCCAGGGCCATATCGCATTCGCCGTTGAGTATTGCCTGGCAAGCCAGGTGAATGGCGACTAGAGACGTCGAACAAGCCGTTTGTACTGAAAAGCAAGGCCCTTTTAAATTTAAGTTATAAGCGATTTTTGTGCTTAAATTGCCCGCCTCATATAAAAGACTCGATGCATAATCGCCGATTGCTTCGCATTTCCCGGAAATAGATGCCAGGAATTCCCAATAGGAACTGGAACCGGCCCCGGCATAAAGACCGATTGCCCCATGATACTTTTCCGTATCATACCCGGCATCCTCGAGAACAGTCCAAACGCTCTCATGAAAGATACGCATCTGGGGCTCCATTATTTCCGCTTCCCGTTGGGTATAACCGAAAAAAGCGGCGTCAAAGAACTCTTTGCCTTCAAGTTGGCCACCTTTTACCCTGACATAATTGGGATTCTGAAGCCAATCCGGGGGGATATCCAGGGTTGTTAATTCTTCATCGGATACAAAAGACAAGGATTCTATTCCATTCTTTAAATTTTCCCAGAGTTCATTGATATTTTTTGCCCCGGGGAACCTACCCGCCATACCTATTACAGCTACCTCAGAACCAGTCATGTTAACGGCCGTATTGATCATTTGAGAGACCTCCTTTTATTCTTCTGGCTTTGCCTTGATTGTTTTACTTTGTCTACCTGCACAGGTGATATGACATTACTTTCGGTGAAAATTGCGACTCTTTCCCGGCTTAGATACTCGGCAAAAGAGCGAATAGTGGGATACCTGAACATTTGCACAATGGTTTCTTCCTCATGGAAAATTTCTTTAAACTTCGAATTTAGCCGAATGATATCCAGGGAAGTACCGCCCAGGTCGAAAAAGTTTTCGTTTACTCCCACTTTATCCAATTCCAGTATTTCTTTCCAGGCATTAGCGATTTTCTTTTCAATTTCATTACGGGGCATAACAAATTCTACTTCTGCTTGCGCCTGTACTTTAAGGGATGATAATGCTCGGCGGTCGATTTTACCGCTGCCGGTCAAAGGAATCTTTTCTAATTGGACAAAGTGCGATGGAATCATATAACCGGGCAATACCCCGGCAAGAATACTTCTTAATTCGACTATACCCAGTCTTTTTTTAGCCGTAAAATAGGTGCACAGGTACTTTTCCCCGGCTGCATTTTCCCTATCGATTACGACTGCGTCATCAATATCCTGACAGGTTAACAACCGACTCCTTATTTCTTCCAATTCTATCCGAAAGCCCCTGATTTTAACCTGGTGATCAATCCTACCCAGGAATTCGATATTACCGTCCGGGAGCCAACGTGCCAGGTCGCCGGTCTTGTAGATAATATTGGTCTTATAGGGCCCATAGGACCTATATTTAATAAATCTTTCTGCGGTTAACTCAGGACGGTTTAAATAGCCACGGGTCACCCCGCTCCCGGATACACATAACTCGCCGGCAACCCCTACAGGCTGTAAAGAATTTTCCCGGTCAAGAATATAAACCTGGTAATTGGGCATCGGTTTCCCGATGGGGATAGAAATGTCCATCTCACTACTTTCTTTCTCTCCACTATACCGGAAATAAGTTGCACCAATAGTGCTTTCAGTTGGCCCATAGGTATTGTAAACTTCACCTACAGTTATGAGATTTTTTACGTATTCCCGCCTTAAGATATCTCCACCACTGATAAATAAATAATTAATTCTTTGACTGCAGGACGATGTATTGAAGATTCCTGATTTATCCAATTCACTTAACAACAGCGGGGTGCAGTCAATGATATTGACCTGATGTTTATGGATTAAACCTCCCAGGGCATCAATATCAAGCATCTCAGTTCGCGTTGGAATAACCAGTTTTCCACTTCTTAACAAAACAGAAAATACCACTTCAACAAATACATCGAATGTGTAAGAGACTAGCTGAATGATCGTATCCGATTCTTTTAAGTTAAATATGCCCCAAAAGGCATGAAAATAAGCGGTTACATTTCGGTGCTCTACCATCACCCCTTTGGGCTTACCGGTAGAACCGGAGGTGTAGATGATATATGCCAGATTTGATTGATGACTGATGACTGATGAATGATGAAGCCCCCGGCGGCCCGCTTTTTTGAAAAAAAGCGGGGCAAAAAACTTTTCATTAATCAAGATTTTTGCACCACTATCTTTTAACATATAATCGATACGCTCCTGGGGGTACTCCGGGTCTATGGGCAGATAGGCGCCACCGGATTTAAAAATGCCCATTATGCCAATTATCATTTCCACGGACCGTTCCATCATAATTCCTACAACACTGTCCGGCAGGACGCCTTTTTCGATTAATAATCCGGCAAGGCGACCGGATTGTTCATTTAATTGGCGATAGGTTGTTTGTAGAGACGTTGCCCGCAACGTCTCTACAGCGCCCGCCCCTACGAGGGCTATATGATCAGGCGTTTTTAACGCATGCTCTTCAAATAATTGATGAACCGTTTTATCTACGGGATATTCCACTGCTGTATTGTTAAACTCATTTAATATTTCCGCCTTCTCTTCTTCGTCTATGATCTCTATATTGCATATTTTCTTTATAGGTTCATCAAGAACCGACATTAGGATTTTTTTAAAATATTCGATAAATCTTAAAACGGTTTCTTCCTTGAACAATTTTGTGCAGTATTCTAATGACAACAACAATCCGTCACCCTTTTCAAAGATAACGAGGCTTAAATCAAATATCGCTGTATTTTGTTCATAATTATAGCGTTTAAATTTCAAACCTCCTGGTTCTTCACCAGGAATCGCCCCGGGCCCGGGATCGTCAAAAATATTCTGGAACACGAACATCACATCAAAAATAGGATTTCGCCCCATATCCCGCTCCACTACCGTTTTCTCTACCAATTCTTCAAACGGATAATCCTGGTTATCAAAAGCCCTTAATGTCTTTTCCTTTATTTCATCCAGGAATAGCGTGAAGGGTTTCTTCCCTGAGGGATAGTTACGCAAGGCAAGCGTATTGACAAACATCCCGACTATTTTTTCCAAATCCGCATGCCTGCGGTTGGCAACGGCAGTCCCCACTACTATATCTTCTAAATTGCTTAATTTAGCCAGGAAAAGATTATATATGGCCAATAACACCATGAATAATGTAGTCCCGCCTTTATGGGCAATTTCATTCAACCGCCCTTTCTCCCCGGCATTCAATTCGAAATTGAAGGTATTTCCCTCGAAACTCTGTACCGCCGGCCTCGGATAATCAATAGGCAAGTTTAATACGGGTATTTGCTCTGCGAATTCCTTCAACCAGTAGTCTTCTTGCTCTTTTAACGCATCTTGCGCCTCACGGCTTTGTTTCCATTCCGAATACTCTTTATATTGGAGCTTGAGGTCGGGCAACTCCTGTCCATGATATAATGACAGGAAATCTCTTACTAATATCACCTGGGACCTACCGTCCGCTATAATATGATGTATGTCAATGGCCAGGATATATTTTGTTTCCATTTCCTGCAGCAACCCTACCCTCAGCAACGGCGCTCTTGATAAATTAAAAGGACGTATGAAAGATTTTATAAATGCCTCCGGCGGCACAGAACCCTTTTGAAAAAGGGTTCCTTGACCTCCTAAAACTTTTGTTAAAGTCTGTGTCTGTCCGTGTTCATCCGTGGCAAAATATTCAATCTCAAATTCCACATCGCTGTGGATTATCTGCACCGGTTCTTCATTTATCACCGCAAACGAGGTCCTTAAACTTTCATGCCTGGATATCAACTTTTTAAAACTCTCTTCCAGTTTATCTATATTAATGGTTCCTTCTATGGATAATATATCCGACATATTGTAGGCGGTGCTCATACCCTCCAAACGGTGCAAGATGTATAACCGCTTTTGGGCAGCGGAAAGTGGATAATGTTCTTTCTTTTCTACAGGTTCAATACCGACAAAAGTCGTTTTTTCCGCCTTGTCGATATATTCCGACAACCCCCTGATGGTGGAATGTTCAAATAATTCCGGCAGCGCTATTTTTACGCGAAATTCCCGGTGAATATCGGCAATAATCGTCACGGCTTTTAAGGAATCCCCTCCCAATTCGAAAAAATCGTCATCAATCCCAACAGGTTGAATGCCAAAGAAATATTGCCATAAATCGACCATTCGCCGTTCGCTTTCGCTGCGCGGCGCCACGTAAGGCCTGGTTAATTCGGGCCGCGAATACAATATAGGACTCTTTTGCTCATTGGCTTTTCCCGGCTCTTTTAACTCATCCCCGTTTTTTTTCAGTGGAGCTTTATTAGACCTTTCTCCTATTTTCGATTCACTAAAAATCCGATCCGCGTCCAAATGAAATCTCTGCCCCTCAAATGGGTAACTGGGCAGCGATACCCGGTATCTTTTCTCATGGGAATAATATGCCGGCCAATCGATACTGACGCCGTAAAGCCACAATTGCCCTATTTTACTTGACAGGTAAAAATCATCCGGGATATTTTCATGGGGATGCCTTACCATGTTTATA
>JAUPLE010000979.1 GCA_030837085.1 Acidobacteriota bacterium
GGTAAAATCGTACCTGGCAGTGGGTAATATTCCCGGTTTCTACCAAAAATTCGCGGACGGCTTAACCGATATGATTACCCAACTCCAGGCCATGAGGGAAATGCTGGCCGCCGGCGCACAGCCCGATATCGCTGATTTCTGGAGCCTGCTTAACCAGTCATATTATATTGGCCTTTTCGGAAACTACGGAACGGTTGTCGGCCAGACTGCGATTAAATAGTAAATGGAGGTTATAAATGAAAAATAAATTTAATGTAACAATATGTTTAATGATTACCTTGATTTTCGGTGTAAGGTTTACGGTTCAAGCTGTAATCGTTGCCAATGATCTGGCTACACCATACCCGCCAGGCAATGGTAAAATGATGGAAGCAAATGTGACCGACGGCGCCGCTTATTTCTTCCAGGCGCAGGTAAATATCTCTTCTTTGTTCTATGAGGGAGAAATCGGATCGGTAAATAAATTGAATTTCGAAAACTGTATCACTTATATTGATGCCGCCATGGTCAATTTGAAACTGGCAAAGGAAAAGATTTTGACAGCGGCAGCCGCGGCAAAAGCGGCCACGGCCGATGGCACCAAGATCGCGATGCTGAAAGATTTCGATTATGATAAGTTGACGGTGGAAAAAGGCATGATAAGGGAAATAATGCTGAAGGTAAAAGCATACCTGGCAGTTGGTAATATTCCAGGATTCTACCAAAAATTCGCGGACGGCCTAACCGATATGATTGTCAAACTCCAGGCTATGAGGGAAATGCTCGCCGCCGGGGTCCAGCCCGATATAGCTGATTTCTGGAGCCTGCTTCACCAATCATATTATATCGGCCTTTTCGGGAATTACGGGACCGTAATCGGCCAGACTGCGATTAAATAGGTAATGGAGGTGACGCAATGATAAACAGGTTAAAATTCGAGTTTTCCCGGATTTTTAATGTAATCCACATCCCTTTATTCATTTTGTTTTTCATTGCGTCACTATACCTCTTAAATGATGCAATCATTGAATTTAACCAGGGCTGCGAGAGTAATAATATTATCTCTTCTTTAGAAAAGCAAAAATCGACTCAAACTGTCACTTATGAACAATATGGCGTATTGGGATATCGGATTATAAGTGATGCGGAGCCAGTAATAATATTTTTTAACTATTCGACTCCCCTTAATTCCCTGGAAAGTAAAATCGATTGCCTGGAAAGTGTAAATATAGGCTCTTCAGCTAAAGGAAAAGAAATCTTTAAAAATAAAAGTTATTTCAAAGATTTATTCGGTCTTTTAAATGTATTCGGTTCTTTGTTGCTGTGTCTCATCGGGTTATTTTCATATAAGCCCAGGGCTGTTTTTATGACCAAAAAAGCCTCACCGTTAAAAATGATAATCACCCGGTTGATCTGGCTAAATATGTACTTTATCGTCTCGATGACAGCCCTGTTCTTTTTTGCAATGATGAAAGGAATGCCTTTCACAAAGGCCCATACCACTCTATACCTGGGTTTCGAATTGGAAACAATCATGTTCCTTAATGTATGCTTCATTATTGGTTATACTATAGCTGCAAGCTTCAAAACCAGGCATATTAATATCAGTCTCACTATCATTGCCTGGTTTTTTTGTATATTTATTTTGCCGGAATTTCGATATCCGGATATCCAGGAAAAGGATGTGTTGTCTGTATCTAAGATAGACTTAATAAAAAACGAAACTTTGATGTCAAAAGAGAAATCCTTCAGAGAGGCGATATTACCTCTATTAAAGGATCCTAAAAAGAATCCAAAAGAAGCCTGGGATATTCAAAAAAGATTTGCTATGGAATATTTAAATGATAGTTTTACGACAAATAATGCCCTTGAATATAAGCTGCAAGAGCAAATGAAAACCATTATTGACCGGTACGAAAGGAACTCATTATGGAACCCCTTCAGTTTTAACCTGCTCACGGGTGAATCATTGTCCGGCAGGGACTATCGATACTATGAGAAATTTACCGACCATGTCCTGGTAAAAAAAGACCGTTTCTTCCGCTACTACATCGATAAGCGCTATAACTCGAAAGATGAAACCGTCATCCCCATAACCGGGGATGATGATTTTATCTATAAATCGAAAAGCGTATTGCCGGACATGTTCTGGCAGGGTATTGCAATCCAATTTTTATATTTGGCTGTCTTTATAATTATATCGCAGGTTGTCATCTTCTTTAATGGCTACAAAAAATCAAAAGCAATAAAACCACTCGATCTGAATCAATTAAAAAATTCAAGAACCTTTTTCTGGGAATGCAAAGAAAGCGATGGCCTGGAAGAATATCTAAATTATTTTGACACGATCGCTGATCTCACCCTGATCGACAGCCGGGAAATATCCGCTTCCGGCGTCGATACCCCCCTGATCCACTGGATCGACTATACCTGCAAGCAAAAAAAATATAACCGGCAAGACTCCCTTGCCCGGCTTGAGACCCTCGGTATCTCCCAAAAAGAATTAAAAAAAACCGATGTCTCCCTCAAACCCGAGAATATAAAAAGGAACGCCGAAAAACTGAAAATGGTTTACCTGGTCTTGAAAACCATGGAGAACTCTTCCCTGTATGTAATATTCAATTTATTTAAAGGGGAAACCCAGGAGTTTGAAGACACCTGTAAAAAATACCTGGCGGGATTGGGAAAAATGGTTCTATATATCAGCAATGAACCGTTTAGACAAAGAGTCCTATCCTCTAAACTGATCAAGGGCATCGATATATATGACGAGATTATTTCCCTCAGATAATCTTGCGTAAATCCTCGGAATCCGGCAGGATATTCACGAAGAACTCGAATAATACCTTTTTCCTTAAAGCCGGATAGTGTTCAAGATACCAATTAAAAACCTCCATCTTTTTGCTTTCAGATAACTCCGTGTATTGAGTTGTATCAAAAACCATAAATTCGTCCGGGGCCATCCGGAGTTTATTCGAGAACCTCTGGACAATGCCTACAATATAATCGGATAACGCCTTAGTAAAGTAAACATTATACGTATAACCATTTATCACCACATTAAGATGCTGGTTGGTGTTTTCCGCATCTACATTGGCATCCACCAGCAAATCGATTAAGGTAGTTGGCAATATTGTTTCAGCGGGAAGATAGACATCGTTCTTAGAAAACACTTTCCATTTGCAGCCGCCGTCGGTACAGTCAATTCGTTTTAATTCGAATTCAAATTCTCGCGAATGCGTCATGGGGAAGGGAATCACTTTGGACGGATTTTCTAAAAAAAAATTCTTTATATGTTCCCTAAAAATTTCCTTGGCCTGGTCGATTTGCGCCAGGAGATGCCTTTTCACTACAGGCACTTTGAGTAAACTAAAAAAGTCTTTCTCCATTTCGCTGTCCAGGTTACCCTGGTTACCTTGATTGCCCCGGTCACTCATTTACGGCCGCCTCACGCACTTCCCGGCTGGTTTCAGTTTTACCCGACTTACTCCTTATGTATTCCCGGATATCCACGGAAAATATTTCCTTTAACTGATCCGCATAGGAGAGCAACGACCGTTTGACTTTGGGAACATTCAAAAGGTCGATCATCTCTCTTACTTCAGGATCAGCCAATTGTTTATCCAGGTTAATCCCCGGTCCGATATTCACTGCGAGCGACAACATCTCACCCACGCCGGTGAAGAGCCAATGAAGGTTGATGTTATACTTAACGGACAGGGCGCAGAGAAATTCATAACTGGGTTTTCGCTTCCCTGAAATGATTTGAGATAGGAATGAGTGCGAGATTTCAAGCTGTTTCGAGAATTCGGTTATGTTCAATTTCAAATGATTCTTCACGATCGCAACCCTGTCGCCCACTGATTTAAGGTTTTCGTCACTGCTGTAATAATTTTTCATTTTTTTCATCCCAAACTATTGACATTCGCAACAATCGTTGTTACAATTGAAACATGCAAGATGCAAGAAACATAAAAAAACTGATATGCAGGCACATTGGCAGCGCAGA
>JAUPLE010000980.1 GCA_030837085.1 Acidobacteriota bacterium
CATGGTAGGTTTGCCCTTTGATGAAATCCCCGGCAAAAGCTGTGGAGCAAACCAGGGTTACAATTAATAAAAAAGTTAATATCGAGTGTTTCAATTTCATTTAAATTCCTCCTTGCAATTATCTTTATACGTATTTGATTTTATTTTGTTTTATTATCATCCGACTAGCGATGCTTTCCTTTCTCTTTAAAAAGGGCGCGCGAGTAGGCGTTTAAATAGGAATCAAAATAATTAATATTAGGATATGCAAGATATTTTTCATACGCCAGCCAGGCAATCATGGACGCATTGTCAGTACAAAACCGCGGCGACGGCATATACAATTTGACCGGGCTCCCCGGCTTATTAAATTCCCCTTGAAACATTTCCCTGAGCAGCGAATTCCGGCTGACTCCCCCCGACACGATAAGGGATTTAATCCTTCGACTTTCAACCACGGCGCGGGTCTTGTCCAGCAGGTAACTCACCAGTGAATAAAGAAAAGAAGCCACCAGGTCATTGAACACCGGTTCCCCAGGGTGGATGTTTTTTCCATCGGGACCTTGCCGGCCCTGGCGGATAACTGCTGTCTTATACCCGGAAAACGAAAAATCATCGGCCCCGTCACTCATCCTGGGCTGTGTGAATTGAAACCGGCGCGTGTCGCCGCCATTTTCCCTGTAAATTTTATCCAATAAAGGCCCACCCGGATAGCCTAACCCAAAGAATTTGGCTGTTTTATCCATCACCTCACCCACAGCGTCATCCCGGGTTTTGCCAATAACTTCCGTTTCAAATTTGGATACCTGGTAAAATAGAGTCGTATGACCGCCCGATACGACCAATGCAATCAACGGGTATTCAATGTCCGGGTTCTCGATAAAAGCGGCTTCGATGTGCGCGGCGATGTGGTCCACGGCGACAATAGGGATTTTATGGGTGAACCCCAGCCCTTTGGCAAACGAAAGCCCTATCAGCAGTGATCCGATTAAACCTGGGCCCTGGGTTAAAGCCACCATCTGCATGTCCTGGGCTCTCAGCCCCGCGTTTTTCAACGCTTCCGCGGCCAGTAAGTCAATGACTTCGTAATGATTCCGTGAAGCAATCTCCGGTACGACGCCCCCATATTTGGCGTGAAGAGGGATCTGGGACTTGATCCGCTCATCAATGATACGGTTCGGCCCCCCTTGCTGCTCACGCTCAATGACAGCTACCGCGGTTTCATCACACGAAGATTCGATGCCTAATATATACATATAATAATGATATCAAATTTTCTTAAAAACGGCAAATCACTTTTGCCTCCGGTGGCCAGAAACCTTTTCGAGAAAAGGTTTCTGGACTTCCCAAAGCTTTTAACTATCAAAAATTTCTTTTAATCTTTTGGACAGCAGCGTTTTACGCTCTGAAGGAGATGCATTGGAAATAGCCCTCTGAACAGTCACTTCATCTGATATTAAAAAAATTTTCTTCTTTGCCCGCGTAACAGCCGTGTAAAACAACTCCCGGTTCAACATGATCGAATGAGACGGCAGCAGCACCAATATTAACATGTCATACTCCGATCCCTGCGCCTTATGAACGGAAATCGCATAAGAAAGCGTCAACTCCTCCAACTCCGAAACGTGATACTCCACCATACTCCCGTCAAAATTAACCTTCAGCGTTTTCTTCTCCGGGTCAAAACCAGCGACAATCCCCTGCTCACCATTGAAAATCACCTTCTCATAATTGTTCTTTAATTGCATCACCTTATCGTTTCGTTTAAAAGCAGTTTTTTCCTTTTTCACGATAAACGGTTCAGCATTAAATCGTTCCTGGATGCGGCTGTTTAAATTATCAACGCCGGCATCTCCCCTATACATAGGTACAAGAACCTGGAAATCAGGAGAATTGAAAGAAAAATTACTCTTATAATATTCGATAATACGCAGTACCTTTTCCAGGGCCTGCGCTTCACCCTCAACTTTAATATAAACAAAATCCAGGTCTTCGGAGTAGGGCTTTCTAATGATCGGCTCCCCGCCGTTGATCCGGTAGGCGTTCTCAATGATCAGACTGTTTTCCGACTGCCGAAAATTACGGTTCAGGTAAATAACATTGAAGAAACCACATTTGATAATATCCCGCAGCACGTTCCCCGGTCCTACGGACGGCAATTGGTCCTTATCCCCGATAATAATCAACCGGGTATGCCGGGATATCGCTTTCAATAGGGAATAAAAGATAAACGAATCCACCATGGAGAATTCATCCACGATAACGGCGTCAACCGGGAGGGGATTGTGTTCATTATGAATAAATTCGCGTGAGATGGGGTCGACTTTAAGAAGCCGGTGAATAGTCGAGGCATCATAAAAAGACGCCTCTTCAATGCGTTTGGCTGCCCGGCCCGTGGGTGCGGCAATGGCTACAACCCGGTCGTTTTCCTGGAACGCCTCAATAATGGCGCGGATAATCGTGGTCTTACCGGTGCCCGGGCCGCCGGTAATTACAGTGACCTGGTTACTGACCGTAGAAATCACCGCTTCCCTCTGCTCATCCGTCAATTCCAGGGATATCCTATCAAAAATAACATCGAAATTCACTTTAACCGGCGGTAAGGGCTCTTCCGGGTTAGCTAGTGAAAAAAGACGGCGGGCAATCATCTTTTCGATGGCAAAATTCTTATAACTCAGTACTACGCGACCGGGGATTTCTTCTCTTACCAACTCGTTTCGTTCCACCATGGAATCGAGGCAGCGGTTCACTTCTTCCGGGCTGATATCCAGCAGCGCGGCGCACTTCCCCGCCAACTCCGGTTCTTCGACGTAAAGATCGCCATTCTGCTGCTCCGATTGCGCGACCAGGAACTGGATACCCGCTTTAATCCGGTTGGGATCGTTTCGGGCCACCCCAAAACGCATAGCAATCGTGTCCGCGGTGCGAAACCCAACCCCACGGATCCGATCGATCAGCAGGTAAGCATTCTGCTCCAGGACAGCGAAGGCGTCTTCCCCGAACTCTTTGTGAATTTTGAAAATCGTCTCGTTACCGATGCCGTAAGGGGACAACTTGACGGTTAATTCCCGGATCATCTTGTTTTCGCGGAGATTTTCTTTGATCTCTTCAATGCTTGCTTTTTTTAAACCTTTTATTTCTTTTAAACGATCCGGGTTGCCCTGGAGTACTTCGAAAGTAGAGGCTCCGAAGCGGTCTACGATTTTTTCTGCGGTCTTTTTCCCCAATCCCTTGATGCGGCCCGAGGATAAATAGTTGATGATGCCTTCTTTATCTTCCGGCAGGATAGATTTAAAATCCTGGACCTTGATTTGTTTCCCGTAGGTGGGATGAACGACCTCCTCGCCTGTGATCTCTAAAAAATCCCCTTCATTCACATCGAAAAGATTTCCCACGATAACCGCCGGTTCTTTCGAGCCTTTCACGGTTACCTTGAAGACCCCGTAGCCGCTTTCTTCGGAGAAAAAAATTTTTTTTTGAACTTTAACTTTCTTAACGTTTTCCAAATTTCCGGGCTCCTACCTTTAAAGGTTTGCCAGGGGACATTATACACAATAAGAGACAAAATGCAAAGAAAAAAAGAGAGGATATTTACTTATTGTGCATTTTTTGGTATACTGCATCCTATGATAAAATGTCCACAGTTCCGTTTCTTTTCAATCGATACACCATACAAAAGACACTCGGTACCTTTGGACAGGGTTATCCCATACCCAGGAGGTGGTTATACGAATATTTTTTTTCGATTGAAGCCCGATAGCGGCAGTGAATGCAGTCGCAGTTTTCCATTGGTTGAAGGCCAGGTTGGAATTTTGCGTTTTGGACCTGGTAATAATTTATTTTTTTGTTGAAAATAGGTTTGATTTATAATACTATAAGTAAAGTATCCCAGGATACAAAACTTTTGAATTGATGATGTTTGCATGGATGTAAGGGATCAAATCAAAAGTCGGCTCTCCATAACTGAAGTCGCCGGCTTATACGTCGATCTTAAGCCCGCAGGGAAAAACCTGAAAGCTCTTTGTCCGTTTCATACCGAAAAAACCCCTTCCTTCTTCGTAATGCCGGATAAGAATACGTTTACCTGTTTTGGTTGCAATAAATTCGGCGATATTTTCACCCTGGTGCAGGAAATGGAGCACATGAGTTTCCCTGAGGCCATGAATTTTTTAACCGAAAAGTTCAACATACCGGTGGATAAAACAAACCGGCAGAAGAGCATTCCTACCGACGTTTATACCAGCATCAATGAAATCGCCTTGAAATACTTTAAAGATAATCTTTCCGACAGCCCCGAAAGCAAGCAGGCCGTGAATTATCTCCGTCAAAGGGGGATCACTGATGATACCATTCGTTTGTTTTCCCTGGGCTACGCGGAAAACAAGTGGGACGGGTTGAGTAATCACCTCCGCCAGCAGTCCTGCGATATGGCCAAAGCCGTGGAACTGGGACTGGTGATCCGTAATCCACAAAAAAATAGCGTTTATGACCGTTTCCGGGGCCGGATTATTTTTCCCATTTATTCCGAATCCGGGGCGTTGATTGCCTTTGGCGGCCGTACTATTTTTGATGATCCCAGTAAATACCTTAATTCACCCGATACCCCGCTTTATAAAAAAAGCAATCATCTATATGGATTTAACCGCGCCAAAGATATGATCCGGGAAAAGAAGTCGGTGATCCTGGTGGAAGGGTATTTCGATATGGTATCGAGATCGGAAGAGCG
>JAUPLE010000981.1 GCA_030837085.1 Acidobacteriota bacterium
GATATTGGCAAAAAAACGGGACTTAATTTTATCCATCTCTTTCAAGCGAACGTTGGCCTCGTTTATTTCCCGCGTGCGGTCTTCAACAATATGTTCTAACCGCTGTTTTTCCATTATTAATTTCCTGGAGCGCCACTTCACGATGAAGTACACCAGGGAAACAAGTAATGCCGCATAAAGTACGAACGCCCACCAGGTACGATACCAGGGAGGAAGCACCCGGAATGAAAACGTATCCTGGTCGCTCTCGACGCCGTAAACATTCTTCGCCTGGACATGCAGGGTATAACTCCCGGCATCCAGGTTCGTATAATCTTTAGCAGGCTCCATACCCCATTCGGACCACTGGTCATAGTCCTCCATATAATACCTGAATTTGGTTTTCGCTTCATCGTCAAAAAAAGGGGCGGCCACTTCGAAGTGCAGGTTCCGGTCTTTGTAATCCGGGACATTTATACCCGCTTTAACAGTATCTTCACTTTTGCACCCCCCATAAACCACGACGCCATTCCCTATCATTACCTTTCGTATCAGTGCTTTAAAAGTCCGCTGGTAATCCTTTTTCTCCCAGGCCGTATCATAGCAAATTAACCCCCCATTGCCGGCAAACCAGACCTTCCGGCCATCCGGGTAAATGGCGTTTACCTGGGTATTGGGGAACCGGTTAAACGGACCGTCCACGAACGTATATACGTTCGCGTTCCGGTTGTTTCGGTCCGGCGCGGCGTGAAAATTCATATTGTTGGAATGAAACCAGATGTGTTTATCCTCGTCTTCCACCAGCCTGAAGACATTGCGTGAACCGTCGGAAAATATTTCTCCCAACAAAGAGTCCGGGACAAACCTATTTTCTTTTTCTTTGAAACCGTAAAGCCCTTTGGCGGTGGCAAACAACACCCGATCTCCGGCCCGAACCACATGGATTTCTCCTTCCGGAAGACCCTGATCGATACCGTAGGGCATAATCCCATATTCAAGGAGATTTCCATGGAATTCCACTTTGACGACGCCCTGGGTCAGCGTTCCCAGCCACACATTTCCCGCGTCGTCTTCCACGATCGACCAAAAACCGGGATGCTTAACCAGGAAACCCGGCTCGGTCTTCCATTGACCGTTTTCCCGGTAAAGCGCTTTCAATCCTTCCGTATCCCCGATCCATATGCGGCCTGGGAACCTTTTGGAGATTGCCAATGCATAGGCGCCGACGCCGGAAACATTTTTGGCTGAACCAATATTACCTTCCGGAAAAACAAAAACACCATTGGGCGCTGTTGCCGCCAATAAATAATCGCCGGTCGATAATAAACACCTACAAAAACCGGGAGTATCGGGAATGAGTTTAAATGCACCCGGCAAGCCCGGCGCCGGGAGTTCCAGGGAATATAACCCGCTGGACGTTCCCGCATACAAATGATTTTTATGGCTGACTACGGATAATACCAACCCTTCCAGGCCTGAACGGTCGTCGAAAAAAGAGATAGAAGATGCGTAATCAATTTTGGTGATACCATTATTAAGGGCTAGCCAGAGGTTCCCGGTGAAATCCTCACAAATATATTTAACATTATTGTCTTTCAGCCCGGACGACTTATTAAATATTCCCAATAACTTTCCATTGGCGTTTATGACGGCCATTCCACCACCGGAGGTCCCTATGGCAAAATCACCGGAGGACAGGCGCGTACCATAATAGAGCCTCTCTCTCACATAATCATCAATTTCCGTGGGGAAGGGAACCGCATCCACACCGTCAAATAGGAAAAATCCATGTTTCCAGGTCCCGATCAGCAGTCTCCGGTTATCATTCCCGTAAGTATCCGCGAGGGAAATTGTTTTATCCGCAAAGAACGGTCCCCCGGGAACCGGTTTAAATGATGTGTCCTTCACTTCCAAGAGGCCGACGCCTTTTTTTTGTACATACACCCTGTCGTTCCATTTAAAAATCACTTTAAACTCACCCGTTTCGCAGCAGTTAATTTTCCCCTCATGCAGACGCAGCAAAACATTTGCAGCCCTAAACCAGGCGCTGTCGCCGGTGCAAAACACCTGGTATACATCGTAAAAAACAGGCGGGTCCTTTTCGAAACGGCTCATTAAAGATGTATAATAAAGTATGCCGTCGCTGTCCGGTTCCAGGAAACCGATTTCGCTTCTTCCCCCGACATAAATGATGTTGTTTGGGGCAATGCCTATTGAGCGGACAGATGAATGAGGGATCGCAATTTTTCGCCAGGAAACGCCGTCGTATTCCAGTAACCCCCACTGGTTGGCCACATAAATGACTCCCCTGCGGTCCTGTAAAATCCCCCAATTTTGTTCCAGTGCATTATAAGTATCGGGGGTATAATTCTTAATGTCCTTAAAACCAATATAAGAACGAAATGTTGTTCCAATGGCGGGGTCGTTTCCAAACCCGAGAAGCGCCAAATGGACTGATGCCAGGAATAGGAAAATTCGTTTTATCTGCTTCATAGCATTCTTATTAGAGGGCAGCGGGGTTTTCATCGTACACGTTATATAACATACTCAAGGAAAAAAATCAATCCGCTTCCTTTTTCCGAAATCATCTTCATATTGTATCTAGCGGTTACGCTTCCTTACAAAGGAATCTCACGCCGTGAAGCCAGTAGAGTTCATAGCAAAAAAAATTTCAAATTCCTCTTTACATTTCTTTGATTTATGACTAATATTATGAGATGAAAAAAAGAAATCCTTTCCATGTGATCGTTTTTTTAATTGTCCTATTGGCGTCGGGAAGCAGTTTATTATGGCCGCTGGACCCGGCAAAGGAAATCCACGAATATAATTACGAAGTCTTTTCCACCGATGACGGTTTACCCCAGAGTTCGGTGCTTTCCATTATCCAGACTTCCGACGGCTACCTCTGGGGGGCTACTTACGAAGGGGTGGCGCGTTTTGACGGCGTTCAATTCCAGGTGCTGGACCGCTCCAACACACCGGAATTGGAGAGCAACCGTATCAA
>JAUPLE010000982.1 GCA_030837085.1 Acidobacteriota bacterium
ACCAGGATGGTATATATGCCGGTAATGCTTCCTTTTTTGTTAAAGTTGCCGGCCCGTTCGAGGAGTTTGGGCATCATGGTGAAAACGGAAGGGGTATAGCCTTTGGTGGAAGGGGGTTCGCCGGCGGATAGGCCTATTTCCCGCTGGGCCATGGCCAACCGGGTAATGGAATCCATCATCAACATGACATCCAGTCCGCGGTCGCAAAAGTATTCGGCGGCGGCGGTGGCGGTAAAAGCGGAAAGTATTTTTAATAGGGGCGGTTGATCGGAAGTGGCCGCCACCACCACGGAACGTTTTAAACCTTCTTCGCCCAGGCTGTTGGTGATAAAATCTTTCAACTCGCGGCCTCTTTCGCCTACGAGGGCAATGACATTGACGGCGGCGCTGGTGTTGCGGGCAATCATGCCCAATAAGGTACTTTTGCCGACGCCGCTGCCGGAAAATATGCCGATCCTCTGTCCTTTTCCCAGGGTGGCCAGGCCGTCGATGGCTTTTACGCCGGTGGTGATTATTTGGTCGATGGGCTTTCGGATCATGGCATTGACTGGGTCTGCATAGACATCGATGTCGTGTTTTCCCCGCAGGGGGCCTTTATCGTCGAGAGGTTGGCCCAGGCCGTTAATGACGCGCCCGAGGTAAGATTCATCCATTTTAATCATGGGACATGCGCCGGTGGAGTAGAGCCGGTCGCCGTGACTGATTCCTTTTAGATCTCCAAAAGGCATGGATATGACTGTGGCGCCGCGGAACCCGATGACCTGGAGGGGTGCGTCTATATCATTTTTTTCCATTTTTAAGACTTCGCCTACGGATGAAGGCGGTCCTTCGGATTCGATGGTTAAGCCGACGATTTTGCTGATACGGCCGTATACTCTCAGGGGATCAACGGTCTCTAGCTTCTTGAATTTATCCTTCAGGTTAAGTTTCATCCGAAAGCTCTTTTACAATGATATCCAACTGTTTCGCAGGTTCAGATGAAATCTCCCCACTCTCGGTAATGATTTTACACCCACCCTGTTCCACAGTATCATCTTTAGTGAAATTGATTGTCCCGGGGGTTTTTATTATTTCATTCAAGCCCCCTTTGCCCTGTGAAAGCGCTTCATAATCGGCTGGGTTGAGTTTTACCTCGTACTGCCTGGCTTCTTTTATTTTTTCAAATCCTTTTTGCAGCATTGTTTTGACTACCTGGGGTGAGGATTTAATTTCATCCCCGATTACTTTCCTGGTAATGGAAAACACCAGTTCCATGAGTTCTTTTTCGCTGTCTTTATAGATAGTCTCTTTTAATATATTCAGTGCAGCCAGGGCGTCCTGGGAATTTTTTTTAATCTGGGCCAGTTCCGCTTCCAGTTTGGCGTGGAATTCTTTTTCCATAAGGGTGCGAATTTCTTTTTCCTGTCGGGCTTTTAATGTGCCGGCCTCTTGTTGCGCCGCTTTCAACTTTTCCTGGGCGCTCACCAGGATAAGGTTGGCTTCCTTCCTGGCCGCGGCCAGTGGGTCTTGTTTATACTGTTCGAGGAAATTTTTTCGGTTGGTTTCCTGGTTCCTGTTTTCCTGGATAATGTCGATCTCTTCGGCGGAGGGAGCGACATATTGACGTAGTTCCATTTTACCGGTTTCGTGGGAGCGGACGATTTTAGATAACATATTCTTCTCCCCCGGCGCCGCCGATAACGATTACGCCTTCTTCTTCAAGGCCCCTGACGACTTCGACAATTTCGTGTTGGGCCTTTTCCACGTCCTTGACCCGGATGGGGCCGAGGTATTCCATTTCTTCTTTCAGCATTTCCCCGGCGCGCTGGGACATGTTCTTGAAAAATTTGGTCTTCATTTCATCATTACTGCCTTTAAGCGCCATGGCCAGGGATTTTTTGTCTATTCGTTTCAACACCTCCATAATGCCCTGGTCATCGATCAGAAGGATATCCTCGAAAACGAACATGAGGTCCCTGATGGAAGCGGCCAATTCCGGGTCGCGTGACTCGATCTGTTCCAGGACATTTCGCGATGCGCGGCGGTCCATGCGGTTAAAGAGTTCGGAAACCGCTTTAACGCCGCCGTACTCTTCGAGGCTGTAGGAACCGAGGGCCTCCAGTTTCTGGTCCAGGACGCCGGCGATTTTCTTGACGATTTCCGGCGAGATTTCTTCCAGGTTGGCCATGCGGATAACGACCTCGGTGCGGATTTCTTCGGGCAGCGCGGCAATTAACTCCGCGGCCTGGGAAGCGCTGAGATGGGCCAGGATCAAGGCAATGGTCTGGGGGTGCTCATGCTGGATAAATTTGGATAACTGCTGGGGATTTATTTTTTCCAGGGAGGAGAATCCCGCGGATTTTTCCAGTAATTTCACCAGGCGATCGGTGATCTTGCGCGCTTCTTCCGGGCCCATGGATTTTACCAGGACTTTCTTGGCGTAATCGATGCCGCCCACGGTCATGTACTGACGGGCCAGGGTCATGTGGTAAAATTCTTCCATTACAGCGTCGGATATTCCCGAGGGCACGGCTTTAATCAGGGATATTTCTCTTGATATTTCCTGTACTTCGTCGTCGCTGAGCCGTTTGAAAACCTCAGCCGTAATATCTTCTCCCAGTAACAGGAAAAGAATCGCTGCTTTTTGCTTTCCTGTTAAGCGCTCTTTATCCGGTAGCAACGGTTAATCCTCCACTAAGAAGCTTCTGACCAGCGAAGCTGTTTCATCAATATTTCCTTCCGCGAATTGTACTACTTTATCGCGGATGATACCCATTTTTTTTGAAGATTTCGGTATCCTGTATTGTTCCAATAATTCTCTTTCGATTTCAGCGTCGTCCCGGGCTTGCTGGATGGCAGCCAGCCTTTCTCTGCCGACCCTGCCGCGGGCGTCGATTCTTCCATATCCACCTCTGCCGGCATGTGTAACTATTTCCACGACTTTTCGAAACACCGGTCTGAGGACCAGGAAGAATAATAATAAAATAATCAGGGCATATATGCCGTACTTGATCAGGTCATCGATCAGTTCTTTATTTTTTTGTTGTTCCTGGAAGAAATCACTTTCGGTAAGGGCGGAAGTATCAAAAGAAAGGTTGGCGACTTCGACGATATCGCCCCGTTCGGCGTTGTAGCCGATGGCGGCCTGGACGAGCCGGGTTAATGTTTGCAGTTCTTCCGGGGTTCGTTTCTGGGTATCTTTTTGCAGTTGGCCGTCCACCATTTCCACTCTGGCGCCATCATCCACCACGACAGCGGCGGATATTTTTTTGATTTCGCCCACGGGTTTTATAACGTGGGTGACTTTTTTAGAGACTTCGTAATTGACCAGGGAGTTTTCGGTTTTCGATTTAGCGGCGGAACCGGTAATGCCGTCAGCCTGGCCGCCCCCGGCCTGGGCTACGTTGGAGCTGACGCCGGGTATGCCCCCGGCCCTCATCCCACCCGTGGAAGTAGACATTTCCGATTTTTCCGATACCTTGGCGATTTTGTCCGGGTCAACGGTTTCCTCGGTGGTCTCTACCTTATCGAAATCCAATGTGAGTTTCACATTAGCGCGGACTTTCCCGGAGCCTACAATGGGTTCCAGGAGGTTCACGATTTTCCGGGAGAAACTACTTTCCAGGTCTTTCTGGTAGGCGTACCGGCTGTCGTCAAAGGTTTCATCGCTGCCGTCAGCGGGTTTAGAAAGGAGGTTGCCGGCGACATCCACGATAGCGATGTTTTCCGGTTTCAGTCCTTCCACGGATTGGGCGGTGAGGTGAAGGATGGCGGGGATGATATTGCCGGAGACCTGGGCCCCGGGTCTCAGTTTTAATATAATAGAGGCTTTGGCCGGTTCCTGGTCTTCGATAAAGACCGAGCGTTTGGGCATGGTGATATGTACTTTGGCGGAGACCACTTCCCGGATTTGGGAGATACTGCGGGCCAATTCGCCTTCCACGGCGCGGACGTAATTGATGTTCTGGACAAAGTCGGTGGTGGATAATGACGTCTTATCAAAGATTTCGAAACCTACACCGCCGCCTTCGGGGAGTCCGGCAGAGGCCAGTTCGATTCTTAGTTCCGCGACTCGATCTTCCGGGACTTTGATCACGCTTCCGTCGCTTTCGATTTTATACGGGACTTTCCTGGACTTTAATTGCTCCAGGATCATGCCCGAATCTTTGGGCGCCAGGTTGGAATAAAGGACGCCGTAATTAAGGGCGCTGGCGGCATTAACGATTAATATGACACCTATGATTGTCAAAACAATGACCGTCGCGAGAAAAATTTGCTGGGAAGGGGTGAACTTCCCCAGGAAATTTTTTATGGGCGCCGGGACTATACTTTTTTCTTCAGCCATTCGTTATTATTTCCTTTATTTTTATGCATATTAAACCGTAGTTCTCATGATCTGTTGATACGCGTCTACCAATTTATTCCTTACCTGCATCATGAGTTTGAATGATATATCCGCTTTTTCCAGGGAAATCAGTGTATTATGGAGGCTGGTTTCTTTTCCTGAGACGTAGTCCTGGATGGAAGTTTCAGCTTTTAATTGGTCGTTGTTGACTTCACTGAGGGCGTTTTTCAAGACCGCGGAGAAACTTTCTCCCGGTTTTTCTTGCGGGGA
>JAUPLE010000983.1 GCA_030837085.1 Acidobacteriota bacterium
AATATTTTGTCCAATACAGGTGTTGGCTTTGCCCGGATAAAACAGCTTTTTACTCTGATCTTTCTTTCGGCGACGATTGGTCCCGTTCCTTTTATGAAGATAAAGTGGGAACGTCGGTGGTCATTGTCAGGTCTGAGCAGGGAGGGGAAATTCTTCACCGAATGAAAGAGAACGGTAAAATAGCCCTGGAAGAGATGGACCCTGAGCAATTGATCCACGCCCAGGCCTTGCCTTATAAGATGAATATCCTGAAACGGGAAAAGATCGCACGTTTTTTCAGTAAAGCCATTCCCCAGTATGAGGGTTTTGAATTTAAAAAGGAAAAAACATCTTATTGGGCTGAGTTGATGATGTATTTTCGCATCCGAGTTCATGACTCGTGGTTCAGTCGTTTTATGATTCGCATGGATTTGTGTTCTTTCAGGGTATGGCGGCGTTTAAAGAATGTGTTAAATATCCGGCTTTTCCTCAGCCGGGTACGCCTGGTGGTAAAAAAAGTGATCAGCCTGACAAGGAAAGATGAGAAACCTAAACCCAATGATGAAAAGCTTTTGGAAGTCCAGGCCCCGTCCATCCGTGATGGTTTCTCGGAGAAGGTTCCTGGTGGTCGAAGACAACACTTGATAGTTACTGTCGGCGGTTACGGGTACAATGATGTGGGCGATGAAGCCATGCCCCGGGCGATTATCGCAAACCTTAAGGAACGTTTCGAGAATAACCTGTCTGTCATGATGCTTTCGCCGGACCCGGCGTTTACCACGGCGTATCATGGTAATCCTTCCTCCAAAGATATTATATTTAATTATAGCGCCGATGATATTGCCGGGCTTAATTTCGAGCGGGAGCGTTACCTTGGTTGGGCAAAGGTGTTTGCCAAAAATAAACTCAGAGCTTTCTTTTTGACGTTCGCCAATTTCAGGGCGCCGTTTTTCAAATTACTGCGGATTATCGATAAAAGCCATGCGGTATTGAATGTGGGCGGCGGTAATTTAAACAGTATTATGAGAAAAGAACTGTACAAGAGAACCACGGTGCATTTAATCGCGAAAACCCTGGGCAAAAAGGTCTATATTTCCGGTCAGACCATTGGGCCTTTTTACCATGATAATGACCGCTGTATTTTCCTGGAATCGTTGAATTCCGTTGATATACTGACCTTCAGGGACAAAATAAAGTCCAGGGAACTGGTGAAAAGTCTGGGTGTATCGCAGCCCTTAATGTATGACGCCGGGGACGATGCGCTGACCTTAAAAAGTATCGGCAAAGAGGCGGCAAGCGACCTTATTAAGAATGATTCCAGCGCGGCCTGGTTTGCTTTGAAAAGCAAACATACCTGGGCGCTTAATTTGAAAGCGTCTTTAAAAATGTTTAAAGGGGCGGGCCGGTCAGCGGATTTGTCTAACGAAATCAACCGCCTGGCTGCCGTAGGCGAGTATATTTTAAGTCATTATGACGCCCGGGTGCTGTTGGTGTCCACGGATTATTGCGCGGGGGTGGATGACCGCGTCGTCTTGAAAGAGGTGTATGACAATATCCCCGACTCCCTCAAAAACAGGGTGAACCTGCTAAACAATGTGTACACCGATCATGAGCTTAAGGGAATCATTTCCTTTTGCGATTTTGCCCTGGGCGCCAGGTATCATTTTTCCGTCTTTGCCCTGGCCCAACTGGTTCCCACCATCGGTCTTGCCAGCGGCGAATACCAGAGAACCAAATTGAAAGGAATCCTACAATTACTGGACCTGGAAGATTATTATATCCCGGAAGATATGGAATATGCATCACTGGATAATATAACCGGTACGATCGATAAAATGGTGGTCAATGAAAAAGCCATCAGGAAAAAATTGACCCAAAACGTCCCGCTGCTGATGAAGGAAAGCACGAAAATAGTCGAACATATTTATAATGATTTAAGTATAGTCTTCGACGACCAGAAACCTTTTCGAGAAAAGGTTTCTGGACTTCCAAAAGCTTTTCATTATCAAAAGTTTTGGGAGGTGCCGGAGGCAAAAAAATGACCTTTGAAAAAAATGAAATACTATTGGTTAACCCCACGGGCGGCTGGGAGAGTCGAATCGATGAACACTATTTTTACCCCATCGGGTTATTGTATCTGCGCAACTATTTACTGAAACATGGGATTCCATCCTCTATCATCGATATCAACCGGCAGGGACTCAGTACGGAACAGTTCCAACAAATGGTTATGAGCTTAAAACCGAAGATCATCGGTTTTACCGGCAGTCCTTTTGAAAGACACCCGCTTCATTCTTTTATAAGAGGTATCAAAAAAGCAGCGCCGCAGGCGCTGGTGGTAGTGGGGGGACCTTATTTTACCGCTACGGCCAAAGAATGTCTGCGGCAATTGGCGGAAGTGGACGTGGTGGTCCGGGGAGAAGGTGAAAAAACATTCCTGGGACTGGTCAGGACTTTCGACGACGGGGTGGATTTTAATGGTTTGCGGGGGATTACTTTCCGGGACAGCCGCGCTGAAATTGTCGAAACTGAAAATAATTCTCCCTGTAACCGTGATGATTGCGAGATCGATATCAACTTGATCCCCAATGATGAAAGCTACGCTCCTTATGTCTATCTGAAAAATTTCGAGCAGGAAAAGATTAAAGCGATCCCGGTTCTCCTGGCCCGGGGTTGTACGATGAAATGTACTTTTTGTTTTAATAATAATAACGGCCGTTTTCTTTCCCGTACCATTCCATCGGTAATCACAGAAATAAAAGCGAAACGGGAACGATTTCAGTGCGATTATTTCTGGTTTGTGGACCCGACCTTTACGCTGCGGGAAAAATTTGCCGCGGCGTTATGCAAGGAATTGAAAGAACAATGCCCGGGGATAAAATGGTACTGTGAAACCCGGGCGGATTGCAGTCCCGGGTTACTGGAAAGCATGGCGGCGGCCGGTTGTATCAGCATTGATGTGGCCCTGGAATCCGGGTCGCCGAAAGTGCTGAAAAACATTCAAAAAGACCTGGATCCGCAAACGTTGGTCCCTTTTACCAGGAAGTGTAAACAATTGGGCATCCGGGCGCTGGTTTTTGTAATGTACGGCCTGCCCGGAGAAACGTATTCCGAGTTTCTTGAAACCATGAAAATATTGAAGAAGATCAAACGGGATATTTACACGATTAGTTACAGTCAAACCCTGGTTCTACCCGGGACGCGCCTGGAAATGCAAGCAAAAGAAGAAAAATTATTACCTGGGAATTTTTCGTGGTATGATCCTTCATATAGTGAAATTCCCAGGTGGGTATCGCCGATGAGTGGACGGGAAATCGATAAATGCAGACGACAGCTTTATAAATACCAATACCTCCTGCACCATTCGCGGCTTTCGTACCTGGGCAAACTCCCCAAACTGATAGCCCTTTCTTTCTGGCATAGGAATGAGAAGATTAAGAACATGATTAACCGGGTTCCCATAGTGCACCGTTTTGTAAAAGCGGTTGGAAAGATTATTCTTGGAAAAGGGTCGTTGTAATGTTATTATCGGTTATAATTCCTACCCGTGATAGAGAGGCCCTGCTGAAAGACGTCCTGCGGTCGCTGACCGTTCAAACCCTTTCCCAGGAAGAATTTGAAGTTATTGTCGTCGATAATGGTTCTACGGATAATACCGCGGAGGTGGTAGAGAGTTTCCGGGGCGAGATAAAGCATCTGCGATATTTCTATGAAAATGAACCGGGGCTGCATGTGGGCCGGCACCTGGGTTTAAAAAAAGCCGGTTCCAATATCCTGGTTTATGCCGATGATGATATCGAAGCATTTGCTTCCTGGCTTGAAGGGGTAAAAGATTCATTCCGTGATGAGCGGGTTGGATTGGTGGGAGGCAAATGCCTACCGAAATTTGAAACCACGCCGCCCACCTGGTTAATAAAGAAATGGGAAAAAGCCCCGGGAGGGAGACATTGTATCGGGTATTTGAGCATCCTCGACCTGGGTGATAGTGAAATAGTCGATCCGCCGGCAATTTTCGGGTGTAATTATGCCATCCGTAAGGATGTTTTAATAAAAGCCGGCGGCTTTCATCCCGACGGTATGCCCGAATCGCTGCTGCGGTTCCGCGGGGACGGCGAATCATGGGTGAACCGGGCCGTCAGCCAAATGGGATTGAAAAGCTTGTATAACCCAAAAGCGTCGATTTACCACTACATCCCCCGGCAGCGAATGACCCTGGATTATTTTTATAAACGCGCCTTTGTCCAGGGTATTTCCGATTCTTACGCGCAAATTCGCTACCCGGAGAATAGGGAAACACTGAAAGATAACTTCAAAAAATGGGAGATATTTGCAAAACGTATGATAAAAACAATCCTGTTTATCGACAGGGATGCCACCCGGTTGGACCGCATTACCCGGAAAGGCTATCGCGATGGTTTTTCATTTCACCGGGATGAGCTGAAAAAAGACCCTTCCTTATTGGATTGGGTGCTGAAAGAGAACTATTTTTAATGCCAGGGAAATAGGGGGAAATCATCATGGAGAAAATCGCCGTTTGTATCGATAGTTACAATATCGATTACAGCCCTTCCATTATCAACCTGCTGGATTGTCTAGCGGACCGGTATGAAATAGACCTGTTTCTGCGGAATGTGTTTCTAAGTAAGAGTAGTGTTTTAGCCAAAGAAAGCATTCATATTTACCGGGTAAGAGAGGATTTTTCTTTTTCTTATTCCTGGAAATCCGGGAAGCGGAAGTTGAAAGAGATTATCAAGATGCTGCTGTTGAGAAAGGATGTGGGGCTGGGGAAACGTCCCACCGGCCTTTCTGTGAAGCAAACGCGGAAACAGGTGGAAATGTTTGATTATTTCCGGTATATATGTATGGACCCTCATGGTTTTTTGTTGTGCAAGGAGTTGTTTCCCGGTTCGCGGCCCATTTATTACAGCCTGGAGCTTTATTTGAAGGACGATTACCTGGACACATATTATCCTCCTCATTTGATGCGGGAGCTTAACCGGTTAATGGACCGTGAACGCACCATGAGCGATGATATCGGGGCGTTGATTATCCAATCAAAAGAAAAGCAGGAATTATTTATAAAGGATTATGGTCTGCCTGACGATCTGCCGGTGTTTCTTTTGCCGGTCACATACACCGGGGGAGCGGTGAAAGAGAAATCCAATTATTTGCGGGAAATGTATGGGATTGCGGAAGATCAGCGTATTGCTATTCATCTGGGGGGTATGAACGATTGGTTTTCGTGTATTGAAATAGCCGAGGTATTTTCACGGATGCCCGGCTGGGTTTTATTTTTCCAGGGGAATCACAATAAGGAATATTTAAAACGATTCGACCAGGTTATTTGCGGCGAGAAGGCGAAGAATATAATAGTTTCCCGGACTTTTTACGACCAGCTTGACAGCCTGGACCGGGTTATGATGTCGGCGGATTTAGGGATAGCCTGGTATAATAATATATCGAAGAACTTTACTCATACAGGGCGATCGTCGGGAAAGATCGCCGCTTATATGCGTTTCGGGTTGCCCACGATTGCTAAGAAGTATCCCAGCATGGTGGATGCAATCGAAAACCCTGGCTGTGGGCTTTGTGTGGATGAGTATGATGAGATTGAAGGTGCGGTAAAGAAAATCGAAGGGAATATTAAGTTTTTCTCTGAAAATGCCCTCCGTGAGTATGAGAGAAGTTATTGGTTTGAAAAGTACAGGGGTGGTTTATTAGAGTTTATCAAAAG
>JAUPLE010000984.1 GCA_030837085.1 Acidobacteriota bacterium
AAATATTCACTTACAATTTCGACAATTTCCAGCAGTTATATTTCAACTGCAAACTTTTGAGTACATTTTTTATTTCCAACTTTTTCTGGACTTTTGAAGGCTTTTATTGTTGTTGATTACACCCGGAGCATAAACTTTAATCCCCAAAAAGGGATTTCCGGTGAGCGGAAAGTAATATTTCCTCGATGTACATCTTGCCTTGAGCAGGCGAGTGTCTATTGTGTGGTAAGAAGCTGCCTCCGCATTCTTTCGAGAGGATATAATTAAAGCGGAGAGAATAAGACTCCGGGGATCTATTTGTAATAAAACTCCTTGGTGCACCTTTGTGCCTTGGTGCCTTGGTGGCTATTTTCAAGGGAATATAGGGGACACACGAGAAAAATCCATATCAATTTGCAATTAACTCATAATCATCTTATAATTCTTATCCATGACACAAGCGAATAAAAAACCCGTATTGCCCGTTTACGAGGGATTCGAACAGGGCCCCATTCGCCCTCCCAGCGAAGCCTACAGCCTATTGATCCGCGTCACCCGCAACTGCCCCTGGAACCGCTGCACCTTCTGCCCGGTATACAAAAATACCCGGTTTTCTATTCGCCCGGTGGAACATATTATCAACGACATCGATGCAGTCCATAAATATGTCAAGAGACTGCTGCAAATCGCCGGCGACTCTCCCCAACTCACCCGGGCCCATATTACCGCCGCCGCCCAAAAAATTGAATTCGGTGAATTCGATGCGTTCCAGGCGGCGGTGCGCTGGGCCATGTACGGCATGCGCTCGATCTTTATCCAGGACGCCAACAGCCTCGTAATCAAACCCTCGGACATGGTCAAAATCATCCGACACCTGGTGGAAAAATTCCCCTTTATTGAACGGATTACTTCCTATGCCCGCTCCGATACCATTGCCCGCATTAAAGAAGAAGACCTTAAACGAATTGCAAAAGCCGGTCTGAACCGCATTCATATCGGCCTGGAATCGGGGTCGGACCAGGTGCTTAAACAGGTTCAAAAAGGCGTAACAAAAGCCATCCACATCGAGGCCGGCCTCAAAGTGATAGCAGCCGGCATGGAACTATCGGAGTATGTAATGCCGGGACTTGGGGGCAAAACGCTCTGGGAAACCCACGCCCTGGAAACAGCGGATGCCTTAAACCGGATAAATCCTCATTTTATCCGGATGCGTACTTTGGCCATTCCCAACGATTCGAAGCTCTATGAGGACTACCGGTCCGGCGCATTTGAAAAATGCCCGGAATTGCTGACGGCTAAAGAGATACGATTGTTTATCCAGCAACTCAAGGGCATCGATTCAATGGTGAAAAGTGATCATATATTAAATCTTTTCCAGGACGTGGAAGGTAAATTACCCTGGGCTAAAGAGGACATGCTCCGAATAATCGATTCTTTTCTAACCATGTTGCCTGAACAGCAATGTTTGTACCAGGTGGGACGGCGTTTGGGGATTTTTATGGAGTTAAAAGACCTGAGAAATCCCGACAAACGGTCTTGTGTGCTGCAAATATGTCGGCGTTTCGATGTGACGCCGGAGAATGTAGATAGCTTTGTCGAAGAACAAATGAAAGGGTTTATTTAAGCGTAAATAGAAAATAGTAAAGGGGCCAGGGCGAAATTCTCTGAGCGAAAGCTAATACTCGAATCCCAGCATCCAGAGAGGAATGATGTTGTTATCAGGGATATCGATATCATCCCTTAAAACAAAATCCGCCTGCTTGGTTACTTTTTTTTTGCCACCCACTTCCACTTTGTAATCATCGATCAAAAAATCGCAGGCAGTTTCATCCGCGGAAGCAAATACCTTACGGTTCGATTCCATTGATATTCCTGCCACATAGGATTCGCGGACATTCCCGATATTCCCCCCGAAAAATTCATAAACCGACGGTTCGTACAGAAACAGTTTTGCCCCAATGGAATTGAGGCTGACATCATTTTAAACCCTCCGGTTCTATGGTAGAACCAAAACTACCTAAAACGGTTCTATGCCAGAACCGGTTATATCATAACACATCGTGTTTTTTATTTCAATACCCGGTAAAATAAATCTTAAAGATGTTTATTATAAAACGTTATCGAAGGTTACGCGATAAAATGGGAAAGCAAAATTTTTATTTTTTAGACCGATTCGGCGGTTCTACGGCAGAACCAAAATTGCCCGAAATGGTTCTACCGTAGAACCGCTTATGGGAAAATCGTCAGTGGTAATTTACTCCCCCAGGTGGATCAGAATTCTTAATAATTATTACTTGTTACTGAAAGAGGTGGGCCGAAGGCCCCGGCCAATAAACGGGCAGACACGCAGAGCTTCAGCTATTGTCTTTTTAGCTTCGATTCCAGCATTAAATAAACAGAGAACACAATTACGCTGCAAGCAAAGAGAGCAAGCAAAGTAAATCGTTCCCCCGCAAATGCCCAGCCGAGCAAAACAGCGATCACTGGATTCACATATGTATGAGTCGCGACTCGCGTAGCGGTTGTCACGGTCAATAGCCACACATACGCAGTGAAAGTGATAATCGAGCCAAAAATGACGAGATAGGCCAACGCTAAAGACGAACGTAAGGAAATCATGCTGGGATGGAAATTCCTAAACTCACCGGTCATCCCTGAGACAATACATAACAATATCCCACCGATGATCAGCTCTAATCCTGCGGAAAGAACATATGATTTCGGCAGCTTTGCTACGCGTGAATAAACGGCGCCTATAGACCAGGAGATCGCGCTCATCAAAATGATAAAGGCCCCGAATGGATTTATTTGAAGAGTCATCGCATCGGATGTTGGAAAGAACAATAAACCCACACCGACAAATCCTAGGATTAGTCCGGCAATCTGTTTCCTATTCAGTCGAAATTCCTTGATCGTAAACGATTCGATTAGACATATCCATAAGGGATCGGACACACTCAAAATCGCAGCGATTCCTGAAGCAACAATTTTTTGCCCCCAGGCCAGTAATCCATGTCCGAGTAAAAAAAATAGAATTCCAAGGAGCAGTAAAGGAAGGAGTTGTTCCCTTCTAACTCGTCCCCCTTTATTATAACTCCAAAGGTAAAGTGCGCTTCCGGCAATCAAGGAACGAATTCCCATCATAAGAAAAGGTGGAATGGTTTCTATCGCATAACGAATCGCAAGATACGTCGATCCCCAGATCACATAAACCGCCGCGAAGGCGAGCAATAATTTTGCACTAGAAGTTTTCATATCCCGGCAGAAATCGGTACCCTATCGATGCCTTCCAGGCGTTTGTTTAAGAATGCCGGGAAAGTCTCAAAGGCTAATGGCAGGTTCATATTATCGGTAAATTTTTTGAAAGTAAAAACCGTGGTGCAATGTGAGGCTGAATCGATATCCCCTTCATAATAACGAAAAGATTGGGGCGGGGTGAATCGCTCTACCAGCACATGCGGGTCGATGCTTATGTTAAATTTATAGGCAGTGGCGATACAAAGGGAATAACCTCTTTGGGTATCCCTATAATATTTGAAGAACTCTTCTTCGTTGATGTACCCGATTTTTCCAAACCGCTGCCATAACTGGTCGGGAGAGCTTTCGACGATATCGGCAATAGTGAAATAGCCGACAATTTTTTTTACCGGGGCAGTGCTGTATACCAAAACTTTGTCCACATTCTTTTTAAAAATGGTTTTCCTGAATTCCACTTCTTTTTTGCCTGCGAAGATAGCCTCTGCAAATTTAGGTTTGATTGACAATATAACGTTCATCAAAGCGTCCCTCCTGTTTCAACTCGAATATTCTTCCGCGATGATTCGAAAAGATTTCTTTTATCGTTTATCACATTTTTCTTAATGAGATGTTGCAAGCAATTTTTCTACTTGTTTTCGATCAAGCCCGGTTATTTTCATGACGGTATCCAGATCGATATCTTTTTTTAACATCTCTTTTGCTGTTCTCATTTTTTCCTGGATCACGCCTTGCTTTACACCTTCTTTTAAAGCATTTCTTTCCCATGATGCTAAATAGGGCATGTTATATTCCTCCTCGATCGATACTCGTTACAGGCTAATAACAGTATAAATCCTTGATAATATCAATTTGTTCTGCGAATCTTGCCTATAGGCATTCGGAAATGACAGGGGCAGTGACACTCAAAAGTTGAAAGGATAACACCGTCATCCTCTTTCTTATTGCTAGACTGACATTTGTAGTCGAATAGGCTTAAAACTGACTTTATAAAGCTCAGATTGGGTGATTGGAAGTTTGCAGCCCATCTTTTCGAAATCATTTTTTAAAGCTGAATAAGCATCAACACTTAGTCTTGGGTCTAAACAAACATCCTCCAAAATATTTTGATAATCAAATGGAATTCTATAGCAGCCATTTTTGCCTTTTTGGGGATCCAAATCAGAAACCAATAATCTAATTTCCTTTTCGTGGGAGAATTCTTTCCTTTTAATACAGAGGAGCCCTGCAAATTTATCATTATGCCCACCAAATGAAATATTTTCAAAAGAGGTATTCTCCATGATTTTTTCAATTTCACTTCTGGAGGTATAAGAAACTTTTCCTATAAAATACTTGAGACTTCGATATTTATCCTTCTCATCCCAGATACAAGAGAATAGTTTTTTAATGGTAGTGGAAACTCGAAGTCCATCTTTTGGGGGACTATATATTCTCCATAACGCATCGCTTTCCTTCTCGAATGTCCAGCATTGCCCATACCATGCCGCTGCTAAATTTTCCAATGGAACCGTTTGCCCACTTACCGGGTCAATAGTGCCCTCCTTTAAAAAAAAGTTTTCAAATGGGTCATCCCATTTTTTAGGATTTACAAGAACTAATTTTTTTGACCTCATTAATTGCTTAAAGCGCTTAATACGAAAGATTCTGTAAATCTTTTGGTCAGGATTCTTGATTTCAATAAAATTGTCTTTCATTAATTTTTCCTCCAATCATAATTTCTATCCCCGGCTAACATCATGAATCAGCGGTATCCCGTCTTCCGCTGCATCCGCTTGTTGGCAATCTTCGCCTCAGAATCTGATGAATTTGGCACCAGACCAATTTTTTCGTAGCATATTCGCATCTCTTTCAGACTAGGCTCACTGTCGGATGGAACGTAGTATTATTCTCAACTATGAAACGGCTTGTGAGGCGATTACATTTTTATCCCACGAGTTCATGGATTTTGTGGGGACTTTTGGAACATGAACCAGAAAATGGTGATGAACTTTTTCTGCCACAATACTTGCATACATATTGCGACTGTTCAATTATGAGCTCATGATTTTTGTGGGGACTTTTTGAACAAGACCCACTAAAAGTTGAAGAAGACTTACGACCACAATACTTGCATACATATCCCATTTTATTCTCCTTTTCCGACCTCAAATAGTATTTTGTCAGATGTGAGCTGGGGTCGATAATACGCTCACCAAACACTTAGCATAACCGGATGGCAATACAGTGAAGCGGAATTGCCAGTCCGAGTTGATGCTGTTGATAGACAAAATCATTTTCTCTTTATCAATGCTGTCAATGCTGCCGCTAGTAATGATACAGCGATACCTAATACAAAAGATGTGACCATTTCATTATTTAGCAACTTTGGTAATATCTTGAGAGCCCCAGAAAAATCGATCAATGTCATCATGGTGGCTATTAGTGTTGTAATACCTGCGATGAACCCAAAGACCTCAGGTGCATTTGATGTCTTTGATTTTTTACTTTGTTCTGATTCCCTTTCAAATGCTTTCTCGACTATCTCAACATCGGATTCATCTTTTGAGCCTTTGATGTGCGCTAAAAATTGTTTAAAAATAGTAGTATCAGTTGCCACCAAATAATAAAGCCTGCCAAACGAATGTAACTCACTTAAAGAACTTATAATTTCACCTTTTCTGGCACTCTCTAACATAGGGGAATTTATCGTAATTGTAACTAAATCCTCTATTATTTCATCAGTTCGTATAACATAAGGCTTAATTCTATTTTCGCGAACGCGCGATTCAATAACTGATTGAACTTCAAAAAGAGTTAACTTTCTTCCCTCACCGATCTGGAAAGATAAGCGATTTACTATATCTTTACGAATATCGATATATTTTTGCGCTCGGCTCTTAAGAAATAAATAGATTGCGAGCGGAATGCTTACTATTGAGGCGATTGAACCAATAATTTGCAACATTTCATTCATTTGGTCTCCATAATTAACTGTAAAATACATTCACCACATCTCAAAAAAGACAAAATGTAGTTAGTCATCACTTCAGCTTGCACAGGCATTCTGCAGATACTGTGTACTTTGGGGCGATTTCGTTATGGTACGAAGCAAGCCATTCGTACTTTTTCTTCACATGATCATTCTTTGCTTGTTTATAAGCCCGCTCGGCTTGTTGATAAGCCCGCTCGACAGTTCGGGCGTGGTGTGTGAACCAAGTTGTCAAGTTCGTCATACGGCCCTCATTTATGATCTTCTGCTTTTCATCGGGTGCTGCAATCCGGAAGGATTCTTGTTGAGAAGGTGAAGTGTTCCAACCGATTTCATCTGCAAAGATTGCAATGTAGTCCAGGTACCAGAACGAATCACTCCCGTTACAATAGAATCTAAGTGACTGGCGTACTGGTTCAATATCTTCACTATAAAAAATACGATGTTTATGCTTTGAAAGAAACTGATAGAGCCTGTCGGTTAGTGCAATTATAGGAACGTTGGCGCGGTTCTCACATTTATAAGCGCCGACCATGCTTTGACTGACGAGGGTAGAGCCTCGCCTGTACCACCAGCCAAGATCAACTCCTCCCCGTAGAAAAAATCCAGAATTGACGCAACAGCATTGTGAAATCGCCATTCCGGACAACTCGTCCATAAAGGGATCGAAGGTTCCTTGAATTTTAGTTCTTTCGGATTCTAACGGAACGTGGACAATTACGGAATCAGAAAAAGCCAGAACTGTCTTCTTGCAGCTCGAATGAATTTTTTTGGTAAATTTGTCTTTTGGCTTGTATTCAAATTCTGATTGAATCTTTCGTATGTCATTTGTGATTGCATCAACATCTGTTTTCTTTTCCGCACTTAATACGCGATCACTGAAACCTAGAACGTCTATAAAAGCTGTAATACCAAGAGATATTTTCTTTTGCGACAAAGAAATGCCTCCTTTGAAGGCTAACTTTTTACGTTAGCCTGAGAAATTATAACAGGGGTGAGATTTATTAAGAATTATCTTTCTCACCCTCTTACTCATCTATACAACTCCTTTAATCCCCTCTTTCAATCCGGAACAACTTATCATCCTGAGACAATTTCAGGATCACATGCTCTTCTTTATTCAATTCCTCAGGGAGTTTGTCCTTCAAAATCGAGGCCACAAACTGTATTCCCTTTGCATTGACTAGCCTGGCGATCTTCAAGAGTTGATTATCATGCATCAGTTCCTTTTTATCATTGAGAAGGAAATGCATACAGGGGATATTCTCTTCATCGGCAAAAAGCGTGTAGGCAATATCAAAGCAAGAGATTTCACCCTGTTTTTTTCCTGAACTGAAATTGAGGTTAAATGCGGTAAATTCATAGAGGGGGCGTCCCTTTACTATTTTCGGATCAACCTTCAATGCATACTTTTCACCATATAATTCATAGGACACAGATGAAAAATGCCGATTAAACTTGTTTATTTGGTCCTGGATTCTTTGGGCAAATTCATCGGAGAATAAATCATCGTCGATTGCTGCGAGTTTTTTATTGAGTTCCGTCAGTTTTGAGTCTACGGCGCTCAATTGATATAAAGTATTTTCATATTCACCCTTTTTTTGATATTTGGCATTAAGTTCACCAATCAATTGCTCAAGCATATCAAAGGAATCACTCTGGATTATAACAGCGCTTAACTTGGTTTCATCAGCTAAAAGATGTTTCAAATATTCACGCTTTGCATTTAGCTGCTCATCAATCTTAGGCAAATCCTTGCTAATGAAACGAATCTTTGTCTCCATCATTTGGTTATGAAAATCATAAAGTTCCTGGAAGGTCTTTTGAATGCCACTCACCAAAGATGTTGCTTGTTGGTATATCTGTTGCAAGTGCTTTAAATCAATGTTGGATTGCCCCGACTGCATCTCCTCCCGGGCTTCTAAAATCAAGTCTTTCCGCAGTTCAAGTCTGCCAATTTCCGATGATGTAAGATTTATCCGGTATTTAATTTGATTCAGTTTATCCAGTTCCGATTCAAAATTCGGATTAAGGTTGAGTGATGATTTTTTACGTTCGAGTTCTTCTATCTCTGATTGAAGAAGGGCCAGCGCAGTCTCGTATGCCGATTTTGTTTGCTCAGACTCAAGACGTTTTTTGAATGCTTCCTCGATACCGATTTGAGAACGTAACTCTTGTTTGGCATCGCCTTGCTCGAAATTGCATCCGAAAAGAAAGAGATAAAGCGTTTCATATTCATCATCACGCGTATAATGGTCTAAATTCTTTGTTGTATTGTTTATACTTACATCTTTATAGCGGATATTGTGAGCAATAATCTGCCTAAATGTGGGTTTTTTCCCATAGTGTCCAGGGAAAAGAATATCTGTTAATGTTTCTTCAAACTCATCATCCGTTAGCATACTGCCGTTTATACACTGAATTTTATCTTTGCGGGTTAGAAAGTTACGTTCAATGGTTATCTCTCGAGATTTTTCCTGCAAAAGATCATCTTTAAGTACTAATGAAATAAATACTTTGTTATTCACAAGAAAATCTTTGACTAGCTTGTACTCGTTTCTTTTGTTTTCATTGTCGGAGTATATCTCCTTTGCCCTGGCGCCTAGACAAAAATCAACCAGTTTCAGAACCGTTGTTTTACCGACATTATTGCCGGTTTCTTTGCCGATTTTAACGGGTGTTTCGTCAACAATGAGGTTAAGACCGGCGTGGAAATGGATGTCCCGGATTATAACGCCATCTCCGCGGGTAATGGTTAGTGACTTCAAGTACATAATTCCACCTTCCCTTGAGTATTCAATGTGACCAGGCCGAGGAGAAAAAGCCAGTCGAGACATAATAAGAATACCGGCATGCTCATTTCCCGCTCAGATTTTGTCTGGATGTATAAATCGAGCATGTCCATTGCTCGATGCTTTTGAATCGCCTTTAATACAAAAGCGCCATTGAAGTAGATGGTTTGTTCGGGATGGATGTTATCAGGTACGAGCATCGGTGTCTCCTGATGGATTTTTGAAAATTTTGCATCGTATGAAAGCATCGACGACAAGGATTTCGACACATAATACGAGTTCCTCATCGGGGATAGCAATGTAATTGGCGCTATCCAGAACTATCTGTTTAACTTTATCAATAATCGAAAAAAAACATTGATCGGGAGAAACTTTTGCGCCTAGCGAAAGATACTCCCTGCGTATACCGTTTAATATGGAAAGGCTTTTGTTTACACCTTGTTTGTCAAAGTCCGAATATATCTTATCGATGCGATGATAATGGATTTTATAGTCGTCTATAAGAACCCTTGTGGTGTCCAATTGGTTGTACGAAATCTTTATCTCGGGATCGTACGGTACTGTTTCAAAGCCCATTACTGTCTGACTCCAATCTTCCCTGGAAAGAATGTTGATGATTGTCGCTAGGTTCAATTCTATTTTTTCCGGATCAGGCTCATGCTTGATCTCCTTTTTCAGAAATTCATAGACCTTATCTAGCAGGTCTATGTCCAAACTGGAAATAATTTTCAACAGAGACTTCATATCATAAATATCTTCGTTGGGAGAAAATCTCAGGTTATGAGGATTCAAAAAGGTCTTAGTCCGCAAAGCCGCAGCATCTTTGGAGATGGCAATGAACTTAAAGTCATAGCCCTTATAACCGGAAAGATCTTTAGCAAGAGCAGATTCAATTTTTTGACTGGTTGCTGTGGCGGAAACCTGGACAATTATTTTATTTGTGGCATCAACCAGATCAATCCCCGGCGCATTTTCCTTTACCTCATTAAGGTTTTGAAGCTCCCAGCCGAAGAGTAAATTGAAAAAATGGAGATAAAAATTCTCAGAATGCAGATTGAGGTCCAGGATATTCAATCCCCCTCGCATCTCAATGCGATATGCAAGAAAGCTGAGTCTTTCTTCAATGAAGTTGAAATATGTCTGGCGATTCATAATTGCTCTTTTATAATCTCTTTCTAATCATTGCCGGTTTCACCGGGAAAATATATTTACCACACATTAATACAGAAAGTCAACCCTGTTTGAAAAAATCTGTGTGAATCCGTGTAATCTGTGGACAAAAAACCAATTCGTGTTAATTCGTGTAATTCGGTTATGCCGGGTGTAAAACCCTGCCAATCTATCCAATTGTGAGGTATTGGAAATGTTAATTGGTCATATGACATTTAGTCGCGCAATGGCGTGTGCG
>JAUPLE010000985.1 GCA_030837085.1 Acidobacteriota bacterium
ACCGGCATTAACGTTGTAAACCCTGCTTCCTCAATCCCCTTCAATATATTTTTATCCAATTTTAATTCTGTAAATTTCATTACTTATTTTCTTTTATCCTCCAACATCATTTATTGTTCAACTTTCACAAAAGGTAAACCATATTGGTATCGTGAAACTCAAGATTATCATACCAGGAAATATCATTTTTCAGGTATTTTTCTAACGGCAATTTACCTTTTGAGTTCAGTAATTGTTCCAGGTAATACACCCGGTCGTCCACCAGGTCCTGGATTCTATTTTTATTGTCGATCAATCCGCCGTGGGGAATTATAATGGCGTCAGGATCAAGCTCCTTAATAAGTTTCAAGCTCTTTATGTGTTCCACGATGCTGCCGCCGTCGGCAATGTATGGGAGTGTATTTTTTCTGCCCACATCGAGCATAAGCAAATCCCCTACCTGGATGATTTTACCGTTTATTTGTGTGATGAGACTACATCGACTGTGCCCCGGCGCATAACAGAATTTCAATGTATCGTCTCCGAAGGAAAGGGAATCGCCTCCGCGAATTAAATGTGTGGGCCGGAGATACGTATACCCGGGCTCCCATATCCGGCAATTATCGTAATTGTATTCATAATGCTCATCAACATAAATTCGACTCTGGGACAATACCGCGCACCCAGTGACATGGTCGGGGTGATAGTGCGAAAGCACGATTACTTCCGGTGTGATCCCCTGCGTCTGCAGGTCTGTTTTCAATTGCTCGGCAAACTCCGGGTAAGATGGGTCGATAATTAAAGCCTGTTTATCCGCTCCAGCCTGGTTACGTACCAGGACGGTTACTGTGTTGGCGTGTTTTTCAGTGTAATCAGTAAAGGTATACAGGTATAAACCGTCAGTCACGATTGTCTTTTTCATTGTGCCATTTTTTTTGTTCATCAAGTCACCTTTTTAGTGAGTCTTTAATTGTACCAAATTAATTCGGTTTCGTCCAATTTTAAATATTGTCTTCGGCGACCAGGGGGAAAAAGAAGCCCCTTGAGGGAGCCCGCCCGCTGTACTGCGGGCCTGGATTTCCCAAAATTTTTCATTAAAAGTTTTTCTCTTGTGTTATAATTCTAGTATGATATATTATCTGGCATTAGGTTCCAATATGGGTGACAGGCGTTCCAATATGGAGCAGGCTATTGCTTTGCTAAAAACCATTGGGAGAGTTTTAAAGGTTTCTTCTATCTATGAAACCACCCCCGTGGCCATGGCGCCGGGCGCCGGCAATTTTTACAACCTGGTACTCAGCCTCGGCTGTAACCTTTCTCCTCATAAACTTTTAAAAGCCGCTAAAGAAATTGAGAAGAAAATGGGACGGGATGTGACCACACCCGCTGCATCGCACAATAAACCCAGGACGATGGATATCGATATTATTCTGGCTGAGGACCAGGTTATCAATACCGACGACCTAACCATTCCCCATAAAGATATGCACCGACGAGACTTTGTTTTGGTTCCCTTAAATGAAATTGCCCCCGCAGTCATTCACCCGGTCCTTAAGCAAAAAATATCTGAAATCTTTGCCCACTCTCATCATTAACCATTAACAATTAACCATTAACAATTGACAATTAGCAATTATCCCCCGATTATAACATAGATAGACTCTCTGAAAAAAAAAGACCTCTGCTCTTACAATTTGTTTCATTTTGGGGTAAAATAAGAAACTATCAAATCGGAAGTAATTTTTAGCAGGCACCCTATGACAAACCTATTTGAAACGACTGAACAGTTTGCGCTGCAAATGGATAAACAAGACCCCCTGGCCCATTTCCGGGACCGGTTCTTTTTGCCGGGGAAAACTATTTACATGGACGGCAACTCCCTGGGGCTGATGCCTAAAGATTCGGAAGAATCCATTCACCGGGTTATGCGGGAATGGAAAACCCAGGCCATTGACGGCTGGCTGCAAGCGAAAATTCCCTGGTTCTATATGGCGGAAACCCTGGGCGCCCTGGCCGCCCCCCTGGTGGGTGCTGAAGAAAATGAAGTGGTTTGCACGGGCACAACAACCGTCAACCTCCACTCCCTGATCAGCACGTTCTACCACACCCAGGGGAAACGTACGAAAATCCTGGCGGATGAACTGAACTTCCCTTCAGATATCTACGCTTTAAAAGGCCAGATCAAACTAAAAGGCCTTCCCGTTGAAAACAACCTGGTCCTGGTCCCGAGCGTCGCGAGCGACAACCAACTGCTGGACGAGAATAAGATTATCGAAGCCATGACCGACGAAATCGCAGTGGCTCTTTTCCCCTCGGTCCTGTACCGCAGCGGCCAACTGCTGGATATCCCCCTACTTACCAAAAAAGCCCACGAAAAAGGCATTATTATCGGTTTCGACTGCTCCCATTCGGTGGGCGGCGTGCCCCATCATTTCGACCAATGGGACGTGGATTTTGCTTTCTGGTGCAGTTACAAATACATGAACGGCGGGCCCGGCAGCCCGGCGTTTCTATATATAAATAAAAGACACTTTCAAAAGGAACCCCTGCTGGCTGGTTGGTTCGGCTGCATCAAAGAAAAACAATTCGATATGTCCCTGGATTTCGAGTACACCCGCGCTGCCGGCGGTTGGCAAATTTCTTCGCCTTCCGCGCTGAGCGCCGCGGCTGTGCAAGGGGCTTTGAAAGTCCACCTGGAAGTAGGCATCGAGCGTATCCGGGAAAAATCCATCCGCTTGACTGAGTATTTGATTTTCCTGGTTGATCACCTGCTGCCCCCAGGGAAATATAATATATCGATTGCAACCCCCAGGAACCCGGAACGCCGCAGCGGCCACGTGGCCATCCGGGGAAACGACAATACCTGGCGTATTCACCAGGCCCTGAAAGCCGGCGGCATTATCCCGGATTTCCGTCCACCCAATATGATCCGCTTCGCCCCCATTGCCCTCTACAACACCTTCCACGAGGTATGGCAAACCATCAACCGTCTCAAACAAATCATTGATAATAAAGAATACGAATCCTTCCCGGCTGAACGAAGCGCTATTACTTGATCTTACCTCCGGCAGCCAGGGACCTTTTTGAAAAAAGGTCCCTGGACCCCCAAAAACTTCTGGTTATGCGACTATCCGCGGTATTAAAGGATTGATCCGGGCCAGGATTTCATAATTAATCGTACCGGCCAATTCGGCTAAATCATCGGCGTCAACCACTTCATTCCCCTCCCGGCCAATCAATGTGATCCTATCCCCGGCCCTGATATTCTTGACGTGCGTCACCTCGGCCATGAACATGTCCATACATATCCTTCCCCTGACCGGCGCTTTAACCCCATTTACGATGATTGTCGAAATATTGGAAAGCTTCCGGTCATACCCATCATAATATCCCACCGGCACCACGATTATTTTTGTTTTATTAAAGGTCCGGTAACTCAACCCGTAACCAATAGGGTCCCCTACTTCAAGGGTTTTCACCTGCACGACTTTAGCATACCAACTTAATACAGGTTTCAATTCAATTTTATGAAGATACTTGCCGTTTTTATCCTGCTCAATATAGGAAATATAGGTCTGCTTCGACGGCCAATACCCGTAACCGGAAATTCCTACCCTGACAATATCGAAATAGGTCTCAGGGAAAAGAAGAGAAGAGGCGGAACAGGAAAAATGCCTGAGCAAGCCTGGGACATTGATTTTGGCCAGGAGGTTATTAAAAATTTCCAATTGCTGCTGCGCATAAGAATGGTCCGTGGTATCTTCGATATTGGCAAAATGAGAGTAAATGCCTACTACCCGGACATTGGAATAAGGAAACGGCGAAACATTAAACATCCCCGCTGCCTGGGCAGGGGCCATACCCATCCGGCCCGTACCGGTTTCTATTTTTAAATGGACATTTGCCTTAACTTTCAGCTTCCCAGCCAACCTGTCGGCCTCTTTTAAGAAATCCGGCGACGGCGCAATGGTCTCGAAACCGTTTATAAGTAGTGTTTCCATTTCTTCTTTATCGGACCAGCCCAACACCAATATCCTCTTTTTATTATCCACCTGTTTCACTTGCAGCGCTTCGCTCACCGAATCCACGGCGTAATAATCGATAATGGGAAGGTCTTTGGTGATACCAAGGATTTCTTTCAATCCATGCCCATAAGCATTGGCTTTAACCACGAACATAAGTTTCCGATTGCTCAGGCGCTTAAATAGGTTTAAATTGTGCACCAGGTTGTCGCTGCTGATCTCGATATGTGTCTTCATTTTACCATTTCCCACGTGATCCATTGGTCTTTTTCGATATCTACGCCGGCGATCCTGCCGTACAGCAGATGGGCTTCCGAAGGTTTTATACCTTTGGCCGGGCGTTTGATTATTGTATTGTCCCTGGAGATGATTTCGCCTTTTTTAATCTTTCGGAGCGCGATAATACTCTTACGCCCCAATTCGCGGGAATCTTTTTCAAGGGGGGAGATTACGAATTTGCCGTTGGCTTTCAGGGAAATTTCAATTTCCCGTACTGCGTGAACCAGTTGTGTCATTTCCGCCGCATCGGCAGAGATTTTATGGTCCGGACCGGGCATGTTTTTATCCAGGGTAAAGTGTTTCTCAATGAAGCGGGTGCCCCTGGCCGCGGCAGCTACGGCGTGATGGTATCCGATCGTGTGGTCGGAAAATCCCGCGGGCAAATGAAATGTCTCTCTCAAGAAATCAATGTTTAAAAGATGGGTGGCTTCCGCCGGCGCCGGGTAACTGGAAGTGCATTCCAGGAGAATAATTTTGTTAATGCTTTTTTCATGGAGGCAGCGGACGGCGGCAGCGATCTCTTCCAGGTAAGCCATACCCGTGGAAATGACAAAATTATCGCTCAGGACTATCTGTTCAGCCAGGAACTCCAGGTTATCGATTTCCCCCGAAGCGATTTTGACAAAATCCAGGCCGGTTTTCTCCAGGATTGCCAATGAAGGCCGGTCAAACACGGATGAAGAGAAATACAAACCGTGTTTTTTTGCTTTTTCCCGTAAGCTTGGCCACCAGGTTTCTTTTATTTCCAGGGATTTCATTTGGGAGAAGACGTCTTTTTCGGTATGTGAGAACCCCGGGGTCAAGCGGGAGTACATGAATTCCGTATTAAAGGCCTGGAATTTAACGGCGTCGACGCCGGATTGGCCGGCGGCGGCAATCATTTCTTCCGCCAGTTTCAAGTCGCCGTTGTGGTTGATCCCGATTTCAGCAGTAATGACGATTTTCTCTTTTGCTAGTTCAAAAATGTCTTTCATTGACCTATTGTACACCATTTTATTGTAAAAAACTACCCTGGCCCCTGTGACAAATCAATCGATTTCAAGTATAATGATACTTCGTTTTTCCCGGTGAGGTATGCGCATGGAAGATTTTCTCGTATTTTTTGTAACTCGTTTAGTGGGAATCGTTGTTATCCTGGCAGTAGGAATATATATCTTGCAGGCCGTCAGGATATTGTATATCCATCCGTACCTCGTATACAGACCCACGAGGAAGCTGGAGGGCACACCCCGCCGGGCAGGCCTTGAGTACCGGGAAATCTTTTTTAAAACCAAAGACGGTGTGCTCCTTAACGCCTGGTTTATTCCCGCCGAAGATCCCAAAGCAATCGCCTTACACTGCCACGGTAATTCAGGGAATATTTCCGAACGTCTCGACACGATTAAAATTTATCATGATATGGGTATCAGTCTCTTTTTATACGATTATAGGGGCTATGGAAATAGCGGAGGCAAACCCTCGGAAAAAGGCACCTATAAAGATGCGGAAGCCGCCTGGTACTACCTGGTAAAAGAAATGGGCATCAACCCCGGAGATATTATTATCACCGGGCACTCCCTGGGCGGGTCCGTGGCTTTTTGGCTGGCAGGGAAAGTCACGCCTAAAGCCCTCATCATTGAAGGGTCTTTTACTTCCATGACCGATATGGGAAAACTTTTTTTCCCCCACTTACCCATCCGCCTCCTGGTCCGACACCGCTATAATTCTATGGATCATTTAAAAAAAGTGCACTGCCCGGTTCTTATTATCCACAGCCCGGGCGATAAGCTCGTCCCTTTCTACATGGGGAGAGCTCTTTATAGGGCAGCCAATCCACCCAAACGGTTCTTGGAAATACACGGTTCCCACAATAATGCGATCCTGGATTCCAGGGAAGAATACACAAAAACAATAATGGAGTTTATTGACGACATTAATGGTACAACTAGTAATAGTATAGGAAACGAAAATGAATAGTCAAAAGAAAACCATTGCCATGATACTTTTTCTTTTCAGTGGATTAATATCCCTGGTTTTCCAGGTAGCCTGGTTAAAAATGTTATTAAACGTATTCGGCAGCACTGTCTGGGCCGCCGGTACACTCCTGACTACATTTATGGCCGGCCTGGCCATCGGCAGTTGGCTTTTCGGCCGCATCGCCGACCGTACCCCGTCCCCTTTGCGCTTATACGGCATCATCGAAGGCATTATCGGGTTGTACGGCATCCTTACCCTCGTGGTATTCAGTAAACTCCCTTATGTGTACATTCCCCTTTATCGATTATGCGGCGGCGATAATGTGCTAATGGGACTCTGCAAATTTATCCTGGCCCTGGTTATCCTGCTTCCTCCTACTATTTGCATGGGCGCGACCCTGCCCTTACTGGCCCGGCAGTTTACCCGTGATACCGAAAGCGCCGGTTCCGGTATCGGCGCCCTTTACACGGTCAACACCCTGGGTGCTGTACTGGGAACTCTTGTGTCCGGCTTTTTCCTGCTTCCTATGTGGGGCCTTCATAAAACTGTCCTGACCGCTGCGGTCGTAAACTTTTTTATACTGGCAGCCATCTTACTGGTAACCCGCGGCGAAACAGCCCGATTTCCCGGCAAAGGACTTTTTGATTTGGCGAAAAAGGAAATCGGCGGGCATTGGATCATGCGTTTATATTTTATTTGCGGATTCGCCGGCCTGGCTTATGAAGTCACCTGGAACCGCGTCCTGACCCTCCACCTGGGCAGCAGTGTTTATGCCTACAGCATTATGCTGGCCGTCTATCTTCTCGGCGTCACCCTGGGCTCCGGGATAATGAGTTTCTATGTCAAACGCATTAAAAATCCCATCCGTGTATTTGCCCTTATGCAAATCCTTTTGGCCTTTGATTTGATTATTATTATCAACCAATTCGGGTGGTTTCCCAGGACCCTTGAGACCATGGGCGACATGGCCGCGGGGCACGGTTATTTTCCCTATATAATCTCCCTTAGTATCAGCGTCCTGCAGTTGCTGATCTTGCCCACTGTATTGTTTGGCGCTTGTTTTCCGCTGGCGGTGCGGCTCTTTGTCAACCGGGAGCAGGACCTGGGCAAAGAAACCGGATCGTTGTATGCCGCCAACACCCTGGGGGCAATTCTCGGTTCTTTCGCCGCCGGGTTCCTGCTGCTGCCCCTGGTGGGCGCCCAGTTAGGCATGTTGATGATTGCTTCCCTGAACCTCCTGGTTGGTATTTTCCTGGTCTTTAAAGACAGTGGCCCAAAGCCGAAAAAACTCGTCGCCGTCGCACTCGTGGCCCTGCTTTTCTACGGCGGATATTTCCTTTTTACCGCGAAAAACCAGGTGATTCTCACTGCCGGGGTGTTCCAGGACCAGGACAAGGCCAGGGTTAAGCTGCTGGCATTTGAAGAAGATATTTACGCCACGGTAACCATCGAGGAACGAAATAATGTACGCGGCGCCTGGCGACAATTGAGCATGAACGGCGTCAATGTCGCGGGGACTTCCAGCGAACTTTTTTCTATCCAGAAATTGCAAGGCCACTTGCCGCTGCTGCTCCATAACAACCCTAAAAGCGTCCTCCATATCGGTTTCGGCAGTGGGGGCACTGCCTGGTCGGTTTCCCGGTACCCCGTGGAAAAGATTACCATCGCCGAAATCAGCCCCAGTGTCATTAAAAAGGCTTCAAAATATTTTCAATCAGTCAACCATGATGTGCTGAAAGACCCGCGGGTGGAGGTGGTTTTTACCGACGGTAGAAACAAAGTACTGGCTGACCCGGAAACCTATGACGTGATTCTTTCCGACTCCATCCATCCCCGCTTCAGCGGCAACGGCAGTCTTTATACGTACGACTATTACCAGCTCTTGAAAAAACGCTTGAAACCCGGCGGCCTGGTTTCCCAGTGGCTGCCCTTTTACAGTATTACGCCGGAGAATTTTAAGATGATCGTCAAAAGTTTCTACGAAGTGTTTCCCAATACATCCATCTGGTTTCCCAACAGCACGGTTAATTCCTATGTAATCGTGATCGGAAAACTGGACAACGGACTGATCGATTATGCCGGCCTGGAAAAAAAGTTGGCCATCCCGGAGGTCAAAGCGGACTTGAAGGAAATTGACAGTGAAACGCCTTACAAGATTCTTGATTTTTTCCTATTTGCCAATGAGAAGGTGGGTGAGTTTGTGGGGGATGCGCCGCTGCATACCGATGATAATATGGCGGTGGAATATCTTTCCGGCAGGGCGTTGAGTAAACGTATCACCAGTTATCTCAATTATATTTCATTGCTGCAATGGCGGACGCCGGTGGAGGGCTACCTGGTGAACCTGGGGAGTTCTTCCGAGAGCAAAGAGATGATAGTCAACGTATTGGGGCGGTATTGGATTGCCACTACTTACAACCTGGACGGCCAGCGGCTTTTCTGGGAGGGCCGGCGTTCCGAAGCCTTTGCAAAGTTCGATTTAATTCCCATTTACAATCCCGAGGATAAAGAACCCGTGGAATATTTTGGTTCATCTTACCAGGCGCCTTTTCTTAAAAAAGCCACTGTTGAAGTTGATTAAATAAAAAAAGGGCAGTTGTTATAAACTGCCCTTTTCTTGAGCTTGCGCTATCGGTTATTTACGCGACTTACGCGACGTCGATGGGAATTGCCTTGGGTTTGGATTCTTCCCGTTTGGGGATACGCAATTCCAGGACACCGTCTTTCATAGCGGCTTTCATCTTTTGTCCGTCGGCGTTTTTAGGCAACTGGAAGTTCCGTAAGAAGCTGCCGCACACACGCTCGATGCGGTGATATTCTTCCCGTTTCACTTCTTTTTCTTCTTTTCGTTCGCCTTTGATGCTGAGATTATCGCCATTTAGTTCTACTTTGACATCCTCTTTGACAATTCCCGGCAGTTCCACTTTGAATACATAGTCATCCTTTGTTTCGTAGATATCCGTAGCCGGGGCCCAGCAATTGGCAGCCATGGTTTGCTCTTTATCTTCGCCCAGCAGATCTTCTTCGAAAAGCCGACTGATCTTGCCGTACATATCTAACAAATCTCCGTAAGGTCTTCGCCATTTTATAAAGTTCATTGTATACCTCCTTATTTATCTGTTTTTTTAATTTTACTGGATGTTAATTGGAATCGCTTTGGTTTTAGCTTCTTCCATTTTCGGGATTTTTAATTCCAGGATACCGTCTTTCATAGCGGCCTTCATTTTTTGGCCGTCCGCGTTCTTGGGAAGGCGGAAGCTCCTGGTGAAGCTGCCGCAGCAGCGTTCTACCCGGTGGTATTCTTCTTTTTTAACTTCCTTTTCCTCTTTACGTTCACCTTTGATGCTGAGGTTATCGCCGGTCAATTCCACTTTGATGTCTTCTTTGGAGATTCCCGGGAGTTCCACTTTGAATACAAAGTCATCCTTGGTCTCGTAGATATCCGCGGCCGGGTTCCACGCCCGAGAAGAGAGCTGGGTCTCTTTGTCCTGGCCCAACATATCCTCTTCAAACAGCTTGTTGATCCTGTCATACATGTCCACCATACTTCCAAACGGTCTGTTAAATCTTACAATACTCATGTTAACCTCCTTTAAGTCTTTGTTTTTTACAGCCATAATATAATATAAAAATTTGAGTTTGTCAACTATCTTAGTAAGAAAATATAAAATTTATCTTAGTATACTATTATCAAATCACACAAAACAAACATCAGTTCATGCTAACCAGGGGGAAATTTGCAAAAATGATTTGTAAAAATCTCCCTCAACGCGTCGTTTTTTGTCCCGGCAAGGGGTTCTTGCAATAAACATGGAAACAATGTATATTGGATTCTTAAAAAAGGAGCCTCCGAATGAGCAATGTTTCGCTGGTATTAAAGCAGTTCCGGGTAGAGGGTGAATTTTTGAGCGCCCGGCCCACCGGTTCCGGTCATATTAATGACACGTACCTGGCGCAGGTTCAGCGGGCCGGTCATATACTATTATATATTGTGCAGCGTATTAACCGGTATGTATTTCCCGATCCGCCGGCCATGATGGAAAACATTGTCCGCGTCACTCTTCATATCCGGCGGAAACTGGAAAAGCGGGGTGCGCACGATATTTCCCGCCGGGTGTTGAGGGTTATTCTTAGCCACGACGGCGCCCCTTATTTTCGCGACCCGGAAGGGGATTACTGGAGGGTCTATGATTATATTGAGAAAGCCAGGTCGTACGATACCCTTAATTCTTTCGATCAGGCCTTTGAGGCGGCGCGCTTGTTCGGCAGATTCCTGGAGATTCTGCATGATTTCCCGGATCCGCCGCTGCATGAAACCATTCCCGGGTTTCATGACGGTCAAAAACGACTGGAAGCCTTTCAAAAAGCATTGGCGGGAGACCCATTTAATCGCGCCAAAACAGCCCGACCGGAGATCGATTTCGTTTTGGCCAACGCAGGCTTGTTTACCGTACTGCCGGACCTGGTGAAAGAAGGGAAAATTCCAATGCGCGCGACCCACAACGACACAAAGGTGAATAATGTGCTGTTGGATGAGACCACGGGTGAAGGGATTTGCGTGATTGACCTGGATACGGTAATGCCGGGGTTGTCGCTCTACGATTTTGGAGACCTGGCCCGTTCCACGCTCTGTTCCGCGGCTGAGGACGAACCGGATGCGGCGCAAATCGCGGTCGATTTGTCGCGGTTTCATGCCATTTTGAGAGGTTTTTTGGCGACTGCCGGGGGCATACTGACGGAAACCGAGCGAAGTTGCCTGGTTTTTAGCACGAAAATGATGACCCAGATTATAGGTGTGCGTTTTTTAACCGATTATTTGTTGGGGGACAATTATTTTAAGGTACACCGCGAGGGGCAAAACCTGGACCGAAGCCGGAGGCAGTTTAAGTTGGTGCAATCGATCATGGAGAATGAAGAGAGAATGGAAGCCCTGGTGAAAAAATATTCCTGATGTGGTAAAGGGAAAATCCGAAAAAGGGCGGACACGGCGGCCCGCCCCAACCGATGTAAAAAAAATGCCGTTTCCAGCCTCAAAGCGCCAATGATGTAAATTATTTCGCATTGACATCCTTGATATTACTTCATTTCATCGAATAACATGCAAAAAATCGTAAAATATCATTTGACATTGACTACTTTTCTCAGTAAAATAATATCTTTCATTTGCTTCACGAATGAGAAAACGAAATATAAATTAAGGAATAATGAAATATGGTAGATTTAACATTTAGTCAAACTGAAATATCATGGACAATTAATTTTGTGTCCGAGTTCATGATCTTTTCCGATAGAAAAGAGGCGTATTCGCCCCAAAATGAGGCGTATCCACTCAAAAAAAAGGCGTGTTCGCTGCATTGTGAAGCGTATCCGCTTCAAAAGTTGATGGATTCGCTCCAAAAAGAAGCGTATTCGCTCCAAAATGTCTTCCGCACGGTCACAATTAATGAAAAAATTGCGTGCGGACGATTTCTTGGTGCGGATACGCCATTTCCCGGAGCGGATACGCCTCATATTTTAGTGAATACGCGACATTATGCAGCGAATACGCCTCGTTATGTGGCGAATCCGCCTTTCCAGGGTGCGAACCCGCCTCATTCCAGGGCGAATGCATGTTGTTTTTGTTCGAATCACCCTTTTTTTCTCCCACGTGCAACTTTTTTCGGGATGAAAACATCATATATTAATCCAAATATGCAAAAAATATATGTAATAAAAAAAAACTTTTTGAAGGAGATAAACTAAAATGTCGAAAACATCATTGTTTGAAGAACGGTTAATGAAAATTTTGGTTGCTTTAAAAAACTGTCTTAAGGCGCCGATAATAGCCTTGCTGGCAATACGCGGCTTTAGCGCGGAGCGGATCGAAGGGATCATTGCGATTCATACGGATGTGGTCCGGTTGACAGGCATCCAGCAGGACGCTTACAATGTCCAGTTTAAAACTACGGAAGAATTGTCAAAGGTCTTCGATGAAGTAAAGTTCAATTACAGTAAGTATCGTCGACTGGGAAAGGTTGCGTTGGCTGGTGAACCCACCACGCTAAAAGCCCTGCAATTGGATATCCGGATGAGGACCGGGTTGCCCGGTTTCATTGCCCAGGCGAAACGTTTTTATGTTCCCGGCACCCAGGATGGAAATCTTTCCGCGACTTTACTCAAGACCGGGCTTACCCGTGAAGAAATGGAAGCGGAGTTTCCTAAATTGGACCAGATGGAACAGTTGAATATTCGCCAGGAATATGAAAAAAAGGTGGCCCAGGATGCGACAAGGAAGCGGGATTTGCGCATGGAAGAATTGGAGAAAGCCATGTCCGAGCTGCATAAAGTAGCCATTGTGGCGTTGGCGGATCAGCCTGATTTCCTTGGTTTGTTGGACCTCAATTAATTTTGATGTGACGTGAAGAAGAGGAGATTATATGAATAAGAAAACAAAAGTTGAGATTGGAGCCCGATTAAAGATTATCCGGGAAAAATTTCGATTATCTCAATTGGATTTTGCCTCCAAATTAGGTGTTGCCCGGTCAACATGTTCACGGGGTGAGAAGGGGGAGTGTTTTCTCCCCATGGAGGCGATGCAGTCATTGGCAAAGGATTGGAATGTCTCATTAAACTGGGTGGCACTGGGCCAGGGTGAGATGTTTATTCATAACCCTACGGCGAGTGACGAGGCCCTGGATTTTGCTAATGAGAGTAGTGAAGTTGCGGAGCTTTTGCTTTTGATGAAGAAGTTACCGTTGTTCAAGTATTCGGTCTTGCAGTATTTTATGCGATTCAAAACAGATAATTCCCAGTTAGTGATGGATGCGTTGAAGCCCCAGCTTCCTGTTGAAGCAGCGGCGGCGTGATTCGAAACAAAAACAAGTTGGTGGGACCCGATATTGTAGGGGCTTGATATTGTAGGGGCTTGATTTATCAAGCCCTTCGCAGAAGCGCATCTTTTGGGTTTGATGAATCAAACCCCTACGTCTTTATGGGGCAGAAACCGGGTGTTCCATAAATGCCCTTCCTTTAGACGGCGGAGATTATCCTCAAAACGGGAAAAAGTGAACTTTTACTGTCTTTTTCTCGAATAACATAAAAGATAAAATACTCTTTAAGACAACTTCCTTTTAGAGTAATCCGGCATGTGAAGCTCCCTATTTCAAAGGAAATGGGAAAAATTGTTAGGGGGAATAATTGCACCTTGCTTTTTTTTATCCGCGCCTGTGCTCTACCTGGATAGGGTATCAGTTCAGGAATTTCCCTATTTACTTATTGTATAGTTGTGTTATTATTGCTTCTTAAAACAATTTTGTTCAGTTCTTTTCATAAGATTTTTTGACTCAAATTTTGACACTCTACAATTCCATCAGCGGAAGCCTACCTGGATATAAAATTACGAATAAATGCCTGGAATAGGAGCCCCTATAAATGAAAAATAAGTATATTGGATTATTGGCAGACGACTCCCCTTTTTTATCGATAGGAGTGTTGGCAATTTTAAAATCCGGCAACTGCTTTGTCCCTATTAATCCTATATTCCCCAACGACAGGGTCCGGTTTATTATAAATGATTGTAATATCGATATTCTCCTGGCTGATAAAGCAAATTATGAAAAAGCACGTGAAATTGCGGCGGATACTCCTTCCGTCCAACATCTCATCTGCATTGATGATATTTCATTAAACGAAAGGAAGGGAAAAAAAGAAAAGAGAAAGAGTTGGATTAACACGTTTAGTACCGCCTACATTATCTACACTTCCGGCTCAACGGGCAAACCCAAGGGTGTGCCCATTGCTCATCAGAATTTAGTTCCTCTATTTCATTGGTTCAGGGAGTATTTTGCATTGGGTATTGATACCCGTGTGATGCAGAATTTATCTTATACTTTTGATTTTGGAGTATTCGAGCTTCTCACAACTCTTTTATTTGGTGGCCGGCTCTATATGGTAAATAAAGCAACGATCGGCGACTTTTCCCGTTACGCTGATTTTATCAACCTCAGGCAAATCAACACCCTGCATACGACGCCGGTGTTTTTTAATAGTATCGCCAACCCCAGTCAGGAAATGCCTTCGATAAAGCTGCTGCACCTGGGGGGTGAACGGTTGACGGGTGCGATGGTGCAAAATGCTTTAAATACAACTTCTCCCGGGTGTTTAATTTTCAATGGTTATGGTCCCACGGAGGCCACTATCAATTGCGCTATTTTTTTATTATCCGGGAACAGTTTGGAGAATGCTGAAAAAGACAATATCCCGATTGGGAGGCCTTCCGTCCTTCATGACATTTATATTTTAGATAGGTTTCGCAATCCTCAGCCGATCGGGGTGGCGGGCGAATTATGTGTTGCCGGGCCTGGGCTGTCTGAGGGCTATTTAAACCGCCCGGAATTGACTAAACAGAAGTTTTTGGAAGTCCAGAAACCTTTTTTCAAAAAGGTTTCTGGCCCCCGGCGGGAAAGAATTTATTCCACCGGCGACCTGGCGCGCTGGTTGCCTGACGGCCCCCCGGCGGGGGGAGCCGTACAAGGAGTTATCGAGTTCCTGGGCAGGATCGATCAGCAAGTAAAAGTAAGGGGCTACCGGATTGAATTGGGCGAAATCGAAAGTTGCCTGTCCCTTTTTCCGGTAATTAAAGAAGCGGTAGTAACTGCGCGGCAGCATGAAAACGGCGGTAATTATCTCTGCGCTTATATTGTAACTCATGGCAAGGAATCTCTTACTGTCTCCCAATTGAGGGAATATCTTTCAAAAGAATTACCCGATTATATGATCCCGGCTTATTTTATTCAATTGGAAAGAATGCCCCTGACGGGCAGTGGGAAAATAGACAGGAAAGCGTTACCTGAGCCGGATGAAACTTTCATCGATACGGGTGTTGAATATGTCGCCCCGGGTACGGAAATTGAGAAAAAGCTGACCTCTATCTGGCGGCAGTTATTGAGGTTGGAGCGTATTGGAATCAATGATGATTTTTTCCAGGTGGGTGGCGATTCCATCCTGGTAAACCGCTGCATTGCCCGTATCCGTGAGGAAATGCACGCGGAGATTCCTTTGCGAAAATTTTTTGAGCGGCCGTTTATAAAAGCCTTAGCGGAAGAAATACAAAAACAGGAACGCCGGATATCTTCCATTAAACCAACGGAGCGAGTAGGAGAAATTCCCCTATCCTTTGCCCAGGAACGGTTGTGGTTTCTGCAAGAATTGGACGCCGACAATGTGGCTTATTTTGTGCCCCGCGTGATCAAAATGAGAGGGAAACTGGATGTATCTCTTATCGAGAGAACTTTTACAGAGATTATTCGCCGTCACGAGATATTGCGTACGACCTTTCCCACTATTGACGGCCAACCGGTGCAGCGAATTGAGCCGCCTTTCCAATTTAATATCCCGGTATTTGATTGGAGCAACCTGGAAAAAGAAGAACAGGAGCAAAAAGTATCTGAATTTTTGAGTGAGGAGGACCACCGGGCTTTTGATTTTGGAAAAGGTCCGCTGCTGCGGGTCACGATTATTAAATTAAAAGCGGAAGAGCATCTGTTTGTTTTAACCGAGCACCACCTGGTGCATGACGGTTGGACGCAGGGGGTATTGTTGCGGGAGTTTATCGCAATTTTTAGTGCATTTGCCAATGGAAAGGAGCACGATTTGCCGGAGTTACCCATTCAATATGCTGATTTCGCCATCTGGCAGCGGAATGTATTAAGCGGCGAGGCGTTGGACTGGCATCTTGATTACTGGAAAGAGAAATTATCCGCTCTGGCGCCGTTATTGGAGTTGCCCGCGGACCGTCCCCGTCCGCCGGTTATCAGCGGCAAAGGAGAGTTGGAAATAGTCCGGATATCCGGGCCGAATACTCTTCGCCTAAAACAATTCAGCAGGCAAAACGGGGCCACATTGTTTATGACCATGCTGGCCGTGTTTAAAACCTTATTGTACCGCTATACCGGGGTTGAGGATTTATGTGTGGGCACTGGCGTTGCCAACCGCAGGTACAAAGAAATGGAAGGCATGCTGGGTATGGTGATTAATACACTGTCACTGCGAACGCAGGTACAAGGGGAGATTTCCTTTAAAGAATGTTTAAACCGGGTGAAAGAGA
>JAUPLE010000986.1 GCA_030837085.1 Acidobacteriota bacterium
TAATCGAAAAAGGCGTCCTGGCGGACAATATTGTGGGTATTATGATGGAACGTTCCATCGATCTGATTATCGGCATCGTGGGCATATTGAAGGCAGGATGCGCCTATGAGCCTATCAACCCCAGGAATCCGGTAGAGCGCATCGATTTTATTTTAAAAGATAGTAATGCAAAAATTATCGTAGGGAACAGGCATGCTTGTTCCGAAGAATTGAATTGTCAATTGTCAATTGTTAAATGTGAATTGTTAATGAGTGCACCCAGGGCGCCTTTTCATCATTCATCATTCATTATTCATAATTCAAACCATCTCGCTTACATCATCTATACCTCCGGTTCCACAGGCAACCCCAAAGGTGTGCCTATTACTCATGCCAATTTATGTCCGCTTCTGCACTGGGGTTATAAACACCTGGGCATCGGTCCCAAAGATAGGGCGATGCAGAACCTTTCCTATTATTTCGATTGGTCGGTATGGGAGATATTTATCACTCTCACTACAGGGGCGGTTTTGTACATAGTTTCCGATGAGCTGGCGCTGGACCGGCAGGATAGTATCCTCTTTATAAAAGAAAACGATATTACTGTTTTGCATGTCACCCCGACCCAGTACCTGCACTTTATCGGCGGTGGTCATAAACTTGATACCTTAAAATACCTGTTTTTGGGCGCTGAAAAATTAACTGTCGATTTGTTGAAACGCAGTTTTGCCTCTGTGCAGCAGGATTGCCGGGTGTTTAATATGTACGGTCCAACCGAAGCCACTATTATTTCGGCGGTACTGGAGATTAAGCGCGGCGATGAAAACCGGTTTGAGGCCCTCACCGGAGTTCCCATCGGTGGACCGGTGGCCAATGGCCCGTTGTTGGTATTGGATAACTATTTTAATCTATGTCCGGTGAATATAACGGGTGAATTATATATCGTTGGAGATGGAGTAGCAGCGGGGTATTTGAACAACCCCGAACTAACCTGTGAAAAATTCAAAACATGTCCACAGATTACACAGATTAACACAGATTTTTCTTCACCACTCACCACTCACCACTCACCAATCTACAAAACCGGTGACCTGGGCCGATGGTTGGATGACGGCAACATCGAATTTATAGGCCGCATCGATCAACAGGTAAAAATCAGGGGGTTCCGCGTTGAACTGGGCGAAATCGAAAACTTGATAATAAAACATGACCGGATAAAAGATACGGTGGTCGAAGTAAAGGAAGACGAAACTGGGGATAAATACCTGGTCGCATATTTTGTTTCAGACATAGAGCTTTCGGATACTGAATTGAGAGAATACTTATTAAAAGGTTTGCCGGATTATCTGATACCATCATACTTTGTGCGGTTGAAAAATATTCCTTTGAATTGCAATGGAAAAGTAGATCGAAAGGCATTACCTTCACCTGTAATCAAAGTATCGGGCGGTTATGTGGCCCCCCGTGATGAAATTGAAAAGCGACTGGTAAAAATATGGTCGAAAGTTTTAAACTTAAAAGAAGATATAATCGGAATCGATGATAGTTTTTTCCGATTGGGGGGGCACTCTCTAAAAGCCACTATGCTGATAGCAAAAATAAGTAAAGAATTGAATGTCCAATTACCCCTGGAAAAGTTATTTAAGAATCCTCAAATAAGAAAAATCGCCGATATTATAAGACAATCGCCCAATGTCGAATTCCTCGCCATAGAACCCATGGAAAAAAAACAGTTCTATCCATTATCTTCAGCCCAATCCCGGATGTACGTTATCCAGCAAATGCAATTGGACAGCATTGCTTATAATATGTCGTTGATATTGGAACTGGAAGGCCAGGTTGAATTAGAGAAGTTGAACAGCGCTTTCAACGCTTTGATTAAGCAGCATGAAAGTCTGCGCACATACTTTGTGGTTGTGAAAGGAAAACCGGTGCAGAGGCTGCTTGATGAGGTAAATTTTAACGTCGAATATTATGACACCTCACGCGAAATACCAAATGAAGCCCACGGCACTCCTCGCGAAGAAACACACTCCGCGCCTTACACCCTGTGTTATGCAGATATTAGGCGTGAGACGGTCCGCCCCTTCGATTTATCTCACGCACCATTACTCAGGATAAGTTTATTGAAAACACCGGGAGCACGGCAATTCCTGGTTATCGATATGCATCACATTATATGCGACGGCGTTTCTTACGGCATCCTGGTAAAGGATTTTAAATCGCTGTATGAGGGTAAAGAGTTAACATCGCTAAAAATACAATATAAAGATTTTGCCGTCTGGCAAAACAAACGGTCTGCCTCGGGTGAAATTAAAAAACAGGAAGAGTACTGGTTAAAATTATATGAAGGAGATATTCCCCAACTTGAGCTGCCCACGGATTTTGAAAGGCCCCGGGCTCCAAACTTTGCGGGGGAAGAGGTCTCTTTTAAATTAAGTAGGGAAGAAACCTCGGCATTGAACCGGTTGGCGCTGGATGAAGAGGTGACGTTATACATGCTCTTACTGGCCCTATATAATATTTTCTTAGCAAAATTATGCAACCGGGAGGATATCCTGGTGGGGACTTCTACGGCCGGAAGGCGTCATACCGACCTGGAAACCGTTTGCGGCATGTTTGTCAATACCTTATGTTTAAGAAATTACCCCGAAGGCGGGCGTACCTTCGGCGAATTCCTGCATGATGTGAAACAACGAACCGTAGAAGCCTTTGAAAACCAGGATTATCCATTTGAAGATTTGGTGGAAAAATTGCCTTTAAAGCGAATCCCGGGGCGTCACCCGCTATTTAATGCGAGTTTTTCATTCCATAACGAAATGGAGTCCGATGATATAGCGGAAATAGATATACCCGGTTTGAAATTGAAACCTTATAAAACCGAGACCACGACATCGTACTTTGATATCACGTTGCGGGGCACTGAAATCAATCAAGAGCTGTTTTTTTCGTTTCACTACAGCACCGCCCTATTTGAAAAAGAATCCATCGAGATGTTTACAAGGTATTTCAAGAAAATCATATCCCCTGTCATTCAAGACTCCAGGCAGCGGATAGGTGAGATAAAAATTTTGCCGGACGGTCACAGTGAATTTTTAGGAAGAATAGACCGGCAGGTCAAAACAAAAGGTTTTGGAGTTGAGCCGAAAGAGATAGAGAAAACCCCGTCAACCCATCCACCAATCGCTGAAACCATGGTAACGAAGCGGGAAGAGTTAAACGGAATCGAACGGGCATTGGTGAAGATCTGGTCGGAAGTCCTGGAAATCGATGAAGCCTCCATCGGCGTCGATGATTTCTTTACCGATCTAAACGGTCAGTCTTTAAAAGCAATTATGATGTCATCGTGGATTCATAAAAAATTTAACGTCAGCATACCGATCCATGTCATATTTGAGTTATCCAACATAAAACGGTTAGCCGAATATATAAAAAAAGCGGTTGAAGATAGACACCTTACTATCGAACCGGCGGAAAAAAAAGAATATTATGAATTATCCCCGGGGCAGAAAAGATTATATATTTTAATGCGGATGGAAGAGGAAAGTATCGGCTATAATGTACCTCAAATCTTTACCCTGGAGGGAAAGATAGATATTGAAAAATTGGAGGATGCTTTCAATCGATTAATAAAGCGACATGAAAGTTTACGTACCTCCTTTAAAATGGTGGGAGAGGAACCGGTACAGGGAATCCATAAAATCGTTGATTTTAAATTAGAATATTATTATCCGGGAGATGGTCGTGGGGTATCGCATGCGCTTGTGGAAACCGGCGTCATCATAAAGAATTTTATACGACCCTTCAAACTGGAAGAAGCGCCCCTGCTTCGGGCGCAATTGATGGAGATAGGTGAGAAAAAATACATCTTAATGGTAGATATGCATCACATCATATCGGATGCTGCATCCAGGAGAATATTTAAAGAAGACTTTTTAGATCTGTATGAAGGGAAATTGCTGCCGGACTTGAGACTCCAGTACAAAGATTATTCGGAATGGGTAAATAGCCCGGCCCAGCGAGAGGTAATGAAACGGCAGGAAACCTATTGGCTGGAGCAGTTTGAGGGAGAACTCCCCGTATTGGATTTACCCACCGATTACCCCAGGCCGGCGGTACAGGGTTTTGAAGGGGGAAGGGTATTGCTGAGTATCGGTAAGGAGGCAACAACCGCATTACAAAAATTGGCGATGTATGAGAATGCAACCATGTTTATGATATTACTGGCCGCATTCAATATTTTCTTAGCAAAAATAAGCGGCCAGGAAGATATCATCGTGGGGAGTCCGGTAGTGGGACGCAGACATACCGATTTGCACAGAATAATGGGCATCTTTGTCAACACCCTGGCGCTGCGCAATTATCCCCGGGGAGAGAAAACATTTACCGGGTTCCTCAACGAATTAAGGACCGGGGCCTTTAATGCCTTTGAAAACCAACATTACCAGTTTGAAGATTTAGTGGAGCGGGTTTCCGTAAAAAGGGATGTAAGTCGCAACCCCTTGTTTGACGTTATGTTTTCGTACCAGGAAATTGAAGGAAATCTCCAGGATATACCCCGGGAAGATTTTTCAATATCAGACCGTGAAACCCTTCAATACGAATCCATGATAGCTAAATTTGACCTCTTGTTGGGGGCGATGGCCGGGGAAGAATTATATTTAGGAATTGAATATTGTACAAAACTTTTCAAAAAGGAGACCTGCGAACGTTTCCTCGCTTCTTTCAAAAAAATATTGCAGCATATTATGGCTGAACCGGGTGTAAGATTATCGGAGATAGAGATAATATCGCTAGAAGAAAAGAACCGGGTGTTATATGATTTTAATAATACAGCGGCGGAATACCCGGCAAATAAAACCATCCATCAATTATTTGAAGAGCAGGTTGAACAAAACCCTGACCGTATCGCCCTCGTAGGGGCAACTGCTGTAGAGACGTTGCGCGCAACGTCTCTACAAATCCAAATAACCTACCGCCAATTAAACGAGCAATCCGACCGATTGGCCGGGTTATTAATCGAAAAAGGCGTCCTGGCGGACAATATTGTTGGCATCATGATGGAACGCTCCATTGAAATGGTCATCGGGATTTTTGGCATTTTAGAGGCTGGCGGCGCTTATATGCCAATTGATCCCGATTACCCCCAGGAAAGAATTAATTATATGTTGAGAGACAGTGGAGCGCAACTTTTGATTAATGAAAAGTTTTTTGGGGGGGGTAGGGGGGCGATTTTACAAAAAAGCCCCCCTGTCGATGCAAATCTCGCTTATATCATCTACACCTCCGGTTCTACCGGCAATCCCAAAGGAGTGATA
>JAUPLE010000987.1 GCA_030837085.1 Acidobacteriota bacterium
GGTAGATCGAGAGAAACTGCCTGGATTACCGGCAGAAGAGGTTAGACAGCAGATCAAGGGTCTCGACATTTTGAACTTTGAAAATGAGACCGAGGAAAAAGTGGCCGGGATATGGGCCGATTTATTAGGAATGGATAAAGGAAGTATCAATAAGGAGGATAACTTTTTCGAACTGGGTGGCCATTCATTAAAAGCCACGACCATGATGACGCTGATACACAAAGAGTTCAATGTCCGGCTGAAGTTGATCGATATATTTAAGACGCCTACTATCCGGGAATTAGCGGCGTTAATTGGAAGGGTGGCGAAAGAATCTTTTTCGAGAATAACCCCCGTGGAGAAAAAAGAACATTACGTGCTTTCTTCGGCCCAGAAGCGGATGTATATCTTACAACAGATGGATATCAAGGGTATCGGCTACAACATGTCCAGGGGGATGGTATTGGAAGGGGATGTCGATATGGAGCGGTTGGAGTCGGCGGTTAAAAATCTGATTGAACGTCATGATGCTTTCAGAACATCGTTTCATATGACTAATAACGATGTGGTCCAGGTAATCCATGACAATGTCGCATTTGAAATAGAGAAAAATTTGGTGTCCCCTGGCGAAGGATATATAAAAGAATTCATTCGTCCTTTTGATTTGTCCCATGCACCATTATTGCGAATTGGATTGGTAAAGATAGCAGGGAAACGGTATCTACTAATTATAGATATGCATCACATCATATCGGATGGAATATCCATCGAAATCCTTGTCCATGAATTTACTACCCTTTATCTTGGAGAAAAATTACCGTCAATAAATCTGCAGTACAAGGATTATGCCGAATGGCAAAACCGTTTGAAGCAGGAAGAAAACCTTTTAATGCAGAAAGCATACTGGAGAAAAGAATTTGAAGGAGAAATACCGGTCCTCGAATTACCCACTGATTATTCAAGACCTGCTGTTCAGAGTTTTGAAGGAGATACGGCAGCCTTTTCAGTAAGGAGGGAGATTGTCGAATCGTTGCATTTATTCGCCTTAGAGACAGGGACGACATTGTATATGGTGTTAATGGCATTATACAATATTCTTTTAGCGAAACTGGGCGCCCAGGAAGAAATCATTATCGGAACACCCATCGGCGGTCGCAGAAATGCCGATTTGGAAAAGGTAATCGGGGTGTTTGTCAATACGCTGCCGTTGAGGAATTATCCTGTAGGTGAGAGAATTTTTGCCAATTTCCTGGAAGAAGTAAAAGAAAAGACCTTAGAGATTTTTGAGAACCAGGAATACCAATATGATGACCTCGTGGAACAGTTAGCGTTAAAAAGGGACACCGGTCGTAATCCCTTGTTTGATGCCATGTTTGTGCTGCAAAATATGGGGAGCGGTGAGATAGAAATTCCCGGGTTACAAATAGCGTCTTTTGATCTCGAAACCACGACATCTAAATTCGATCTTACATTAACAGGCGTGGAAATAGAAGGGAAGCTGAATTTTTCCTTCGAATATTGTACAAAATTATTCAAGCCTGCAACCATCGAGCGTTTCATCAACTATTTTAAAAACATCATATTGGGTATACTTCAAGATAAATGCAAACGTTTAGCAGACCTTGAGATAATAACGCAAGAAGAAAAGAACCAGGTATTATATGATTTTAATAATACCGAAGCAGGCTTTCCCGCGGACAAGACCATCCAGCAATTATTCGAAGAACAGGCAGAACAAACGCCAGACCATATTGCGATTTTGGGCCACGGACTTATAGTGACAACACGGATAGACACGGACATTAAGGTAGGGGCCGGTTCTCAAACCTGCCCAATGGCTTTGACCTACCGCCAATTAAACGAGCAATCAAACCAATTGGCCGTGTTATTAACAGAAAAGGGCGTCCTGCCGGACAGCATTGTGGGTATAATGGCGGATCGTTCAGTGGAAATGATCATCGGGATAATAGGCATTTTAAAATCCGGCAGGGCCTACATGCCCATTGATCCGGATTACCCGGAAGATAGAATCAATTATATGTTGAAGGACAGCGGAGCTAGATTTTTAATAGGGATGGAAGAATACCAAAAGAAAATAATTGTTAATTGTAAACGAGAAGCTCTGCGCTCACATTCACAGGAGCAGGCGCCTCATCATCATTCATCATTCATCATTCATCATTCAAATCAACTCGCCTATATAATCTATACTTCAGGAACCACAGGCCAACCCAAAGGATCGCTGATCGAACATCGGAATGTGGTACGGCTGTTGTTTAACGATAAATTCCAATTCGATTTTACAGGCCGCGATGTCTGGACTCTTTTCCATTCCTTTTGCTTCGATTTTTCCGTTTGGGAGATGTACGGGGCGTTGCTGTACGGCGGGAAATTGGTTATCATGCCAAAAATAGTGACCAGGGATACGAGTGAGTTCCTGGGACTCCTGGTGAGAGAGGCTGTTACCGTATTAAACCAAACACCTTCGGCCTTTTATAATTTAGTAAATGAAGTGTTAAATCCTCATTGGCAAGGGGCGAAATTATATATAAATTATGTCATTTTTGGTGGGGAAGCCTTAAATCCGTCAAAATTGAAAGACTGGCGCGAAAAGTACCCCCAGACCAGGTTAATTAATATGTTTGGCATTACGGAAACCACCGTACATGTGACCTATAAAGAAATATCCGGGAAAGATATAGAATTAAATATCAGCGGCATCGGTAAACCGATCCCCACCATAAGGACCTATATCCTTGATAAATATTTAAATCCGGTTCCTTTAGGCGTGGCCGGAGAGATATGCATTGGCGGCGACGGTGTTGGCCGGGGGTATCTAAACCGGGTGGAATTGACCGAAGGGAAATTTATAGAAAATCCTTTTAAGACAGGCGACCGGTTGTATCGATCGGGCGATATGGGACGGTTCCTGGAAAACGGCGAGATGGAATATTCAGGACGAATCGATCAACAGGTAAAAATCAGGGGCTTCAGGATCGAATTGGCAGAGATAGAGAATCGCTTATTGGAGTATGATGGGATAAAAGAAGCAGTAATCCTTGTAGAAGAAACAGCGACTGATAAATATCTCTGTGCCTATATCGTTTCCCTTAAGGAAATTACTTTAATGGAGTTAAGAACACATCTTGCAGGTAAATTACCGGATTATATGATTCCATCTTATTTTGTCCGGTTGGGGCAAATCCCCTTGACTCCCAATGGAAAAATAGATAAAAAAGCGTTTCCGCGGATTCACGGGAATGCTGAGCTATTGGCAGAATCAGCGCCACCCGTGACCGAAACCGAAGAAAAACTGGTTGAATTGTGGGCAAACACTTTAGGAATAAGAGCAGGAATAAATATCGATTTTTTCCTTTCCGGCGGCGATTCGATAAAAGCGGTCAGGCTAGTCAATTTAATAAATACGAAATTCTCCACAAATTTAAAGATTGCGGATATATATCTCAATGGAACGATAAGGAGCCTGGCATCGCTAATCGATCGAGATAAAACAGCTTATGAATACACAAAGTACCAATTAAATGGGGTGGCAATCGAATTAGAACAATTAAAAAACACAGTGATGATGAACCTACGATTCCCGGAGGAGATTGAAGACATATACCCCATGAGCGACATCCAGAGAGGTATGGTGTTTCATTCGCTAAAAGATATTGGGGCCGCAATGTATCATGATCAGATGGTATACCAGGCTACAATAAAAGATTTTATCCCGGAAATTTTTATAAACGCCTTTAATTTACTGGTTGAAAAACATTCGATTTTGAGGACTGTTTTCCATTTCGAGAGCTATGAAGAATCCGTGCAGGTAGTATATCGCAAAGTACACTCCAATATAGAGCACAATGACATCTCACATATGGGAAAAGGAGAACAGGAAAACCATTTACTCCGGCTCCTGGAGGAAGACAAAAATCAGCCCTTTCGATTTGATATTCCCCCGCTGTGGCGACTGAGAACCTTCGACCTCGGTAATGATAGTATTTGCGTAGTTATGGTGGCGCATCATGCTATACTGGATGGATGGAGCGTCGCATCGCTGGCAACCGAATTGCTAAATACCTATTGGAAGTTAAAATCAAACCCGTCGTTTCACCCGGGAATACTAAAAAATTCCTATAAAGCCTTCATCATTGAGCAGGTATTGGAGAAAAAACGGGGGGATGCCGCGAATTTCTGGAAATATGAGTTGGAAGGATATAAACGGTTGGAATTGCCAAATGGTTTTCAAATCAAAAATAGCGGGAATATAGTAAGAAAATATCGCTCTAAGCTGGGGGATGAGCTGTTCTTTAAATTGAAAGCAACTGCTAAAGCTCATCATTCAACTGTAAAGAACCTTTGTTTCAGCGCTTATATCTACATGATGAATATGCTCTCCTATGAGGATGAAATAGTTGCCGGATTAGTTACCAATAATAGGCCCGTATGTGAAGACGGTGATAAAATCTTAGGCTGTTTTCTAAATACGATCCCGGTAAGAATACTCATCCCAGGGTGTATAAGTTGGTTGGAGTATACGAAACAGGTCGATAGAAAATTGCTGCAATTGAAAAAATACGAACGGGTGCCCTTATTCGAAATCGTTAAAATAATAGGCGAAAATACCCAAAATAGAAATCCCATATTTGATGTGATATTCAACTTTATAGATTTTCATGTGGTGGAGCAAATCGAACAGGATTATGAGAAAAATGATAGCACTAAACTCCATATAGAAGAGAATATAACAACCAATACGGCATTTGATTTCAGTATATCCACGACCCTTGGAGATTTTGAACTTTTAATTTCCTATTCGGATTCATTTTTTGACGAAATGACGGTTAAAAATATGTGTTTTTATTTTGAAAGAGTACTAAATAAGTTTATCACTGACCCCGGGAGTATTATAAGCAAAATTGAACTAATACCGGTTGACGAAAGACATCGACTTTTATATGAATTTAATGATACTGAAGAGCCTTACCCAAAAAATAAAGTCATCCATGAATTGTTTACCGAACAGGTCGAAAAGACGCCGGATCGTATTGTCATTATCGGTTCAACCATCTCGTCTCCCCCAATGTATTTACAAATGACCTATTGCCAATTAAATGGGCAATCCAACCGATTGGCTAATATATTAATAGAAAAAGGCGTCGCACCGGATGCAATTGTGGGCATGATGGTGGAACGGTCTATTGAAATGGTTATCGGAATTATGGGCATATTAAAGTCCGGTGGCGCTTATTTACCCATCGACCCGGGTTACCCACAGAAAAGGATCGATTATATGCTAAAAGACAGTGGAGCTAAATTGTTTGTTACCACGAGCGATCAAGAAGGTGAGAAGGTGGGAAGGTGGGAAAGTGAGAAAGTTCTTTTAGAAGAAATCCCCAAATGTTCTTACCCTCTTACCCTTTTACCCTCTTACCTTCAAAACTCCTCAAATCTCGCTTATATTATCTACACTTCCGGTTCTACTGGGAAACCGAAAGGAGTGATTGTCGAGCATGCATCTGTTGTTAACTTACTATATGCAATGCAAAACAAATATCCCTTAGAAGTATCGGATGCTTACCTTTTAAAAACCCCTTATGTTTTCGATGTATCAGTAACAGAATTATTCGGGTGGTTTTTGGGGGGAGGTAGAGTGGTCATTTTGGAAAAGGAAGGTCATAGGGATCCCCGGATCATAGCGGAATGGATTGAACGATATATTGTTACTCATCTCAATTTTGTTCCCTCCATGTTCAAGGTATTTGTAGACTACGTAAGTGGAAATATTAAAACTCCGCTGTCAAGTTTAAAATATATCTTCTTAGCAGGAGAGGTCATGTTACCCGAGTTGGCTGAGAGGTTCAGAAATTTAAATACAACCGTAAACCTGGAAAATATATATGGCCCAACAGAAAGTACGGTATATTCCAGTAAATATTCGTTATCTGATTGGAAAAGTACTGGAGCCGTCCCTATCGGGAAACCACTACCCAATATGAAACTATATATTTTGAGTAATCATGCAAATATACAACCGATTGGTGCGGTTGGCGAGTTATATATTGGCGGTTCAGGATTGGCAAGAGGGTATATAAATCGCCCCGAAATGACTTATCAAACGTTTCACCTTCAGCACCCAGCCCCGCCATCCAGGGAGACCATTAATAAAGATTTTTATCCTTTACCTCCCAATATCTACAAAACCGGGGACCTTGCCAGGTGGTTGGCGGATGGGAATATCGAATTTTTGGGACGAATCGATCTCCAGGTGAAGATAAGAGGCTTCCGCATAGAATTGGGAGAAATAGAGAGTCGGTTATTGAATTACCCGGGGATAAAAGAGGCAGTGGTGTTGACACGCGAGAAAGAGAATAAATATCTATGTGCCTATATTGTTTCCAACGGCGAATTAGTGATACCGGGATTGCAGGATTACCTGGCAAAGGAATTACCAGTTTATATGGTTCCATCTTATTTTGTCCGGATGGAGAAGATACCGGTAACCTCCAATGGGAAGGTCGACTGGAAAGCATTACCTCCTGTAGACACAAAAACTGCAGGCGCAACAGTGGAGTATGCCGCGCCCCGGAACAATATCGAAAAAAAATTAGTAGAAATATGGTCGGAAGTTCTAGTGGGAGATTCCAATCGCAAGCTGGGTATCGATGACAATTTCTTTGAACTGGGCGGAAATTCCCTGGATATCTTTAAGGTCAGCAATCGTATAAAACAACAATTGGAAAAAGAAATCCCGGTGACGGTAATATTCAGGTACCCCACCGTCAGAGCCCTTGCCGCTTACCTGGATCAGGGGACAAGCGATTCAACCGCCAATAATAAAAAGATTTTCGAGGTCATCGATAAAGGTAAAAATAAACTAAAAAAAAGAATGGAAAAAAGGAAAGTAAAGAACCAATAAAGGAAAAAAAGTGGAGCAAAAATGGCAGATTTAAAAAAAGATACGGAAGTCACAGAAACTGGCTTGGAGATCGCGGTTATTGGGATGGCCGGGAGATTCCCGGGAGCCCGGAATATCACTGAATTCTGGAACAATCTAAAAAACGGTGTCGAATCCATTACCTTTTTTTCAACGCAGGAATTGGAAGAAGCCGGCTGTGATCCCCTTTTGATAAAGAATCCCAATTATGTCAAAGCTATGGGCTACCTACAAGATATCGAGTATTTTGACGGCTCTTTTTTTGGGTACTCCCCAATGGAAATCGAAGTAATTGATCCCCAAATGCGGATTTTTCATGAATGCGCCTGGGAAGCATTAGAAGATGCCGGATATGAGCCAGGTTCATATCCGGGTCGAATCGGCTTTTATTCGGGTGGGGAATCCAGTTCCTTCTGGGAGACCTTAACCAGCTTTTCCTCCATATCCCAACATATCGATCCATTTATATTAGGTAATTTAAATAATAAAGATTACCTGAGCACACATATTTCTTATAAATTTAATTTAAGAGGACCGACATTTACGATTAATACTGCATGCTCTACCTCCTTGGTTGCGATTCACCTGGCGGTCCAGGGAGTGTTGAATGGCGAGTGTGAGATAGCGCTTGCCGGCGGCGTTCGGGTCAGTATAACCGGCAAAAGCGGTTACCTTTATCAAGATGGCATGATTAATTCCCCAGATGGTCACTGCCGGGCGTTTGATTCAAAGGCAAAAGGAACGGTTTCCGGAAATGGAGTTGGGATAGTAGTATTAAAACCTTTGGCGGAAGCAGCCGCAGACGGCGATAATATTTATGCGGTCATTAAAGGTTCCGCCATCAATAATGATGGTATTCGAAAAGTTGGTTTCCATGCGCCCAGCATCGATGGTCAGGCGGAAGTCATCAGCGCCGCATTGTATACAGCGGAAGTCGAGCCCGAAAGTATCGGGTATATCGAGACCCACGGCACCGGTACGGAGTTGGGGGATACGGTAGAAATTGAAGCATTGAAACTATCATTCAACTTTAACTCAAAAAAAACCTGCGCCATTGGGTCCGTTAAAACCAATATCGGCCACCTCGGCAGTGCAGCCGGTGTAGCAGGATTTATTAAAACCGTACTGGTGTTAAAACACCGACTCATTCCACCCAGCCTGCATTTTGAAAAGCCTAATCCTAAAATCGATTTTGAAAACAGCCCTTTTTATGTCAACACCCACTTGAAAGCCTGGCAACCCAGGGGTTTTCCCTTGCGTGCTGGGGTCAGTTCATTCGGCATTGGTGGCGCCAATGCTCATATCGTCCTGGAAACCGTGAACTCGACATACCGATTGGCGACCGGAGAAACATCGGCCAGACCATATCAATTGCTTTTATTATCCGCCAGGACACACACCGCCCTGGAAAAAGTGGCACAAAACCTGGCGATTTATTTAAAAGAAAATCCCGGGATATCCCTGGCTGATACCGCCTATACCCTGCACGTAGGTAGAAAGCGTTTTGCAATCAGGAGAAAATTAATATGCAGATCCGAAACTGAAGCAATCACAATGTTAACTTCCCTGGACGCTGCAAACAATATCCCGTACTCTGCAAAACCAACGGATGAAAAAAAGAAAATTGTTTTTATGTTCCCGGGTTTAGGTCCCCAATACGTTAATATGGGTGCGGGTTTATACCGGACCGAACCCATCTTTCGTAAAGAAATGGACCGTTGTTTTACCATATTGAAAAGTATGGGTTTCGATCACATCCGGGAAATTCTTTATCCTGGAGATGGATTGCCTGTAGAACAGGGAGAAGGGGCACGTCCAGTCCTCGAACGTATCGATATTGCTCAAATAGTGATATTTATTTTCGAATATGCCCTGGCAAAACTGGTAATCCATTGGGGTATCACGCCCAATGCCATGATTGGTTACAGTTTCGGAGAGTATACAGCCGCTTGTTTAGCCGGTGTATTTAGCCTGGAAGCTATTCTAAAACTGCTGGTTATACGCGGCAAGTTAATTTCACAATTACCAGCCGGTATGATGTTAAGCGTCCCCCTCCCGGTGGAAGCCGTGCTGCCAGTACTCCCTGGCGATTTATCCATAGGCATTGATAACGGATCGTCTTGCGTGGTTTCCGGTCCCATTGCACTCGTAGAATCCTTTGCCAAACAAATGAAAGAAAATAAGTTATTGTGTACTCCGTTTGAATCGCCTTACGCGGCCCACTCGCAATTACTGGACCCCATACTGGAGGAATTTAAAAAAGAAGTGGCCAACATACCTCTTAATTACCCACAAATACCATATATTTCTTCGGTAACCGGAGACTGGATCACTATTGAAAACGCGCGTTCTCCAGAGTATTGGGCAAAACAACTAAGGGCCACGGTTTATTTTGTCCAGGGCATCAGGAAAATACTGGAAGAATCGAAACCGGTATTCCTGGAAATGGGCCCCGGCCGGGATATGAGTGCCCTGGTGAACCGGGAGATCATGGATAAACCGATCCAGCGGGCAATTAGCCTGATCAGACCCCGCGGCACACAGGAAGAGATTACGGATGAGTATTATCTGCTGGATAAAATCGGTCGTATGTGGTTATACGGTGTAAATATCGATTGGCAGGGATATCATTCCGATTTTGCCGAACAGAAACGATATCGCGTCTCATTACCCGCTTACCCATTTGAACGGCAGCGTTACTGGAAAGTAATGGACGATTATAAGGCCGGTAAGTATGTATTTCAAAGAGGGGGCACGAACTCCCTGGAAAACGCTGAATTTTACCAGGGAGAGCAATCCCAGGTTCAACCGCCAAACGATCATAAGCCGGAAGATGATGGAATGGTATGGAATTCAAGGCCACAGCTATCGACGCTCTATATGCCGCCCCAGGATGATATCCAGCGGGTCCTTGTAAGTATCTGGCAACGTATGTTCGGTATAAAAGAAATCGGGGTACAGGATGATTTTTTTGAACTGGGCGGCGATTCATTAAAAGCCATTAATGTTTTATCGGCTTTTCACAAGGAAACCAATCGACTCGTCCCCCTCAACTATTTCTTCGATAACCCCACTATCAAGCAAATCGCCGCATATTCCGTGGGAAAAGAAAGAGGGTTCGTTTCTATTCAACCGGTGGAGAAGAAAGATTATTATCCGTTGTCTTCTGCCCAAAAGCGGTTATTTATACTATCCCGACTTGCGGGAGTTGGAACCATTTATAATATACCAGGTGCAACACTAATAGAGGGTGACCTTGATAAAAAACAATTAAACCGAGTATTCAATACCCTGATAAAACGCCATGAAACCCTACGAACGTCCTTTGAACTCCTGGATGATGAACCTATTCAACGGGTACACCCACCACGGGACGTAGAATTCGAGATTCAACAAATGGCAGACCCAGGCGGCAAAAGAGTTAACCAATTTATAGAAGACTTTATCAGGCCATTTGACCTGTCACGGGTTCCCTTAATAAGAGCTGGATTGATCGAGGTTGAAGTTACCCGGCATATCCTGGTGTTTGATATGCATCATATCATAACGGATGGAACATCATTGGGAATCTTGATCGAAGAATTCAGCGAACTTTACAATGGCCGTGATTTGTCTGACTTACGTATTCAATATAAAGATTTTTCAGAATGGCAAAACTGTTTACTAGATGCAGGAAAGGCCCAACAACAAGAAATGTTCTGGTTAGATACATTTCAAGGAGAGATACCGGTTTTAAATATGCCCCTGGATTACCCAAGACCACCGGTACAGAGTTTTGAAGGAGCCAGGAGTAAATTTGAATTAGATAGTGAAACCACCCACCGTCTCAAGCAAATGGTGAAGCAGAAAGGTCTTACCCTTTATATCCACATATTGGCGGCCTATAATGTATTGATGGCCAGGTATACCGGGCAAGAAGATATTATCGTGGGCTCACATGTAGCAGGACGACCACATATAGACCTGGAAAAAATCATAGGTATGTTTGTCAATCCGCTTCCCATAAGAAATTACCCGGTGGGTACCAAAGGCTTTGACATTTTCCTGCAAGAAGTCAAGGAAAATGCATTGCAGGCATACGAAAACCAGGACTATCCTTACGATGAATTACTGGACAAGTTGGAAATAAAAAGAGACCCCTCCAGGAATCCGTTGTTTGATACAGCGCTTGCATTAACAACAGACACCCCTGCCGAGTTCCAACTCCCAGGTATGGAGAAAGGCCTCCAGGAAAAGTCATTAACTTTCATGGCTTATGCGTTTAAGAGAAACGAGGCCAAATTTGATATTGTCCTGGAAGTCGGGGAACATGATGAGACCATTGAATTTATTTTCGAATATTGTACAAAACTCTTCAAAATAGAGAAGATCCGACAATTGAGCAGTCACTTTTTAAATATCTTGAGAGGAATTACAAAAAATCCCCAGCTAAAGTTAACGGATATCGAGATGTTGACAGAGGAAGAAAAGCAGCAGATACTGGTGGATTTCAATGCCACTGAAACTCAATACCATGATCAACGGACGATCCATGAATTATTTTCTGCCCAGGCGGAAAAATCACCCCATCAGACAGCAGTAGTTTTTGATAATCGGCATTTATCCTATAAAGAATTAAACAGTAAAGCCAATCAATTGGCACGTATGCTCAGGGGTAAGGGAGTAAAATCCGATAAGATCGTGGGCGTTATGATGGAACGTTCCCTGGAAATGGTAATTAGCATCCTGGGAATTCTAAAAGCCGGGGGCACCTATTTACCCTGCGATCCGACCTTTCCCATGGAACGCTTCAAAAGAATGCTGGATGATAGTCACGTTTCCCTATTACTGACCCAAACCCGGGCGCTTGAAGCGCATTCGTTTACGCGGTTGCAGGGTCTTGAAGCCACTGAAAACACCCCTTATATTACAGCATTTCGTCAACAGATTACCGAGTTTGATCGCCTCCCCATACCAGACCGTTCAATGGTGGATTACGAAAAATACAATCGACAGATCGGCATATCGATGGGAAAAAGTTGCATTACCATGCAAGCCACCCGTGGCTGTCCTTTTCATTGTGCTTACTGCCATAAACTGTGGCCCAAAAAACATGTGGCGCGATCGGCGGAGAATATATTCGAAGAAGTGCAATTATATTACAATATGGGCATACGACGATTTGCCTTTATCGATGATATTTTTAATTTCAATATCAAAAATAGTCGGCGGTTTCTTGAATTAGTGATCAAAAACAAATTAGCAGTACAAATTTACCTCTGCCTGCGGGGGGATATATTAAGCAAAGACTATATCGATCTAATGGTGGAGGCTGGCGTGCTGAAATTAGCATTGGCCTTGGAGACCGCCAGTCCCCGGCTGCAAAAAAAAATCGGTAAAAATTTAGACATTGAGATACTAAGAGAAAATACCCACTACGTATGTCAAAAATATCCCCAGGTAATAATCGACTTAATGACCATGCACGGTTTTCCCACCGAAACTCCGGAAGAAGCCATGATGACTTTGAATTTCATCAAAGAGCAGAAGTGGCTGCATTTTCCTTATGTTCATATATTAAAAATTTATCCCAATACCGATATGGAACGGATTGCCCTTGAAAACAATATTTCCCGGGAAGCCATATTAAAATCCGCACACCTGGCTTACCATGAATTACCTGAAACCCTTCCTTTCGATAAGAGTTTTACCTTAAAATACCAGGCGGAATTTACCAATGAATACTTTTTATCACGGGAACGGCTGTTACATGTACTCCCATACCAGATGAAGATTTTAACTGAAGATGAATTTGTGCAGAAGTACAACAGCTACTTGCCTACTAATATCAGGAGTTTCAACGATTTTCTAAACTTTACCGGGATTTCGAGGGAGGAGTTGGGCGGAGAACATTTCCAGGATGAAGCCAGCATAGAGGTAGCTCATTTTAATAAAAAGTTGAGAAGTCATTTTCCCGTGCAGGTTTCCCGGGAGTCGGAACTCCGTATCTTACTCCTGGATTTATCCCAATATTTTACTGAAGAGGTCGGTGAAATGCTCTATGATGTGGTGGAGCAACCCCTGGGTTTGATGTACCTCATGTCCTATTTGAAACAGGAGTTGGGGGACAGGGTGCATGGAAAAATCGCTAAGTCGCGGATCGATTTTAACAATTATGAAGAGTTGAAGAGATTGGTTGAAGAATTCAACCCTCATATTATCGGAATCCGGACCCTGGCCCTTTATAAGGATTTCTTTCATAAGACCACGGCATTGCTGCGGCAGTGGTGTCCCAATGCTGCTATTATTTCCGGCGGGCCGTATGCCACCAGTGATTATTCTGCTGTTTTACAGGATCATAACATTGACCTGGTAGTCAGTGGTGAAGGAGAGATAACCTTTAATGAACTGGTGACTAAAATCCTGGAAAATGGGGTCCCGTATCAGTTACCCCGAGATGAGACATTAAAAGAAATCCGAGGTCTTGCATTTATCCCTGGCAGGCATGCTCCTGACAAACAATTTGCCCGGGAAATTATCTTGATAGACCACCTAATAGAAGAATTAAACATATCGGGAGTGCGGGACGAAAATCTCCTTGACATCAACCAGCCGAGCGATCTGGCCTATACCATGTTTACCTCAGGGTCTACCGGGGTTCCCAAAGGAGTGATGATCGAACATCGTAATGCGGTAAACGTGTTGGAGTGGTTCGGGAATAATTATGGACTTCAGCCGGGTACACATGTACTGCAAATTTCCGATTATACATTTGATCCCAGTGTGGAACAGATTTTCAGTACCCTATTACACGGCGCCACGCTTTTCATTCTGCGAAAAGAATTGATTCTCGATCAAAAGAAATTTGCCGAATTTATCGAGAAATATGATATTCATATCATCAATTTTATTCCTTCTTTTTTGCATGAATTGTTGGGTGAGGGAAAACGGTTGAAGAGTTTGCGAGCGGTAATTCCAGGAGGCGAAAAATTGACCGAATCGGTAAAGAACCAACTCTTGGATAGAGGATATCCGTTATATAACCACTATGGGCCGACCGAAACCACCATCGATGCCCTTGCCGCCCCATGCAGTCATGAAGCCGTATATATCGGAAAACCCATCGCCAACACCCGGTGCTATATCATGGATCGTTGTGGCCATCTTGTTCCCATCGGGGTAAGCGGTGAACTTTATATAGCTGGCGCCGGGGTGAGCAGGGGATACCTGAATAACCCGGAACTAACCGTAGAGAGATTTAATAGGTCCAATAGGACCAATAGGACCTATATTTTATACAAAACCGGCGACCTGGCCCGTTGGCTGCCAGACGGGAACATCGAATTCATGGGGCGGGTAGACAACCAGGTAAAAATCAGGGGATATCGTATCGAACCCCAGGAGATTGAAGCAGTATTGAAACAGCATCCCTCGATTCAACAGGTAGTGGTACTACTCCAGGAGGAACCGCTGGGAGTAGTTGGAAATGAACCGAATCCCGGCGCTGCCAAAAGCAATAACCGATTAGAAAATACCGCTGAATTTATCGCGTTGTTGGATGGAGAGGGCATTAATCCGGAGATTATTAAGCTATACCTGGATGAAATAGAAAATACGTCTTGGCAAGACGGTGTAAAAGAAAAAGTCCAGGTAGTACGGAACGATCGTTTTGAAATCATGCTAAGAATATACGATGATAAATTTATCCGGCCACCCCATGACCATCAACAGAATTGGCATATTCAGCGAGCCCTGGAGGAATTCAAAGACGATCTGTTCCACCTGGATAAACAGGCGCGTCGTTTTGTGGTAGGATCAAAACGAGAACTTATTACCGGCAGCTTAAAAAACAGTGAGGTTCATTTTGAAGACACCCAATTGATTATCAATGATCAGCAAGTGATGCAAGATTGGCAGCATCCTTTGATGAAGAAAATGGCCGAGATTGCCGCCGAAAGTCATGGGGATGTTCTTGAGATCGGTTTTGGGATGGGAATATCCGCCTCTTACATCATGGAAAGGGGCGTTAAATCATATACGGTTGTGGAATGCAATGAACAAGTGGTGGATTACTTCCAGCAGTGGCGGAAGCGGTACCCGGGAGAGAATATCACGTTAATCCAGGGAAAATGGCAGGATGTGACAGATCGATTGGGACAATACGATTCCATATTTTTCGATACCTATCCACTGGACGAAGAGGAATATTATGAATATGTGATCAATAGTATTACCTTTGCCGAACATTTTTTTCCAACAGCATCACGTCATCTTCGCAGCGGAGGAGTATTTACGTATTATACCAATGAGATAGACACATTCAGCCGGAGACATCAACGGCTGGTGCTGGAGTACTTCGATGCATTTTCGCTGTCAGTGGTGAAGCAGTTGAAGCCGCCCCCGGATTGCAAAAACTGGTGGGCAGATTCAATGGTAGCCATTAAGGCAGTGAAAGGATAATAAATTAAAAAAAAACGAGGACCCCCATGGATATGAATATTTACAAACGCATTGCCTCGCTTTCCATTCAACAGCGGGAACAATTGATTTTACGGTTAGGGCTTAAAAATGAAAACAGCGAACCTCAAAAAAACTCAGGCAAATGTTTATGGGCCTACATTGTTGCCCGCCCGGGCCAAGCCATCGACGCATCCGAATTGAGAAACTATTTGTCGGGGAAATTACCCGAATATATGATCCCGGCTCATTTTGCTTTTTTGCCGGGACTGCCCTTAACTCCTCATGGCAAAATAGACATTAAGGCCCTCCCGGCTCATCCGCTGCAAGTCCAGCAAGAAGGGAGCTATACTGCACCTGGGAATGACCTGGAGATGTTGATAGCGGATGTGTGGAAAGAGGTCCTAAGCCTGGAAAAAGTCAGTGTAAACGATAGTTTCTTTGAGATCGGGGGAAACTCATTAAAATTGCTGCGCCTCCACAACAGGTTAAAGGAAGTATTTCAAAGGGATATACCCATCTTGAAGATGTTTGAACATCCAACGGTCAAGAGTTTATCGGGATATATGTCATCTCAAGTGGGAGTAGCTGACCGGTCTGATGCAAACGGCAATCCAGGCCGGGGGGAAGAGATCGATAAAGCAAAAGAAAACAAAATAAAACAGCGAAACAAACGAAGGCTTACCACCTAATGATAAAAAAAAGAGGTGATTGAATGATAGAGATTGCAAAAGAGCATAAATATACTGGATTGGAAATAGCGGTAATTGGAATGGCGGGACGATTTCCCGGGGCCAGGAATATCCAGGAATATTGGGATAATTTAAAGAATGCCATCGAATCTGTTATCTTTTTAACCGAAAAGGAATTAAAAAATGCCGGTGTAACCAATGAGATATTGAACAATCCGGCTTTTGTCAGATCCAGTGGGGCGCCTCTTGGTGAAAAGGAAAAAACCTGTTTCGATGCTTCGTTTTTTGGTTATACGTCGCTGGAAGCGGAATTAATGGACCCACAAATGCGTATTTTTCATGAATGTGCATGGGAAGCGTTGGAAGACGCCGGTTATATCCCAGGGGCTTATAAAGGTTCGATCGGACTAATTGCCGGAGCGTCCTCACACATTTATTGGGAGGCGCTGGCCATTGCATCCGGGAAAAGCGAGGAATTGGGCTATTTTGCCTCGTCTCAACTGACGAATAAAGATTCCATAAATCTAAAGACCTCTTTTAAACTGGACTTAAAAGGCCCTGTCTACACAATGCACACCGCCTGCTCAACATCCCTGGCAGCTATTCACCTGGCCTGCCAGGCATTACTGAACGGCGAATGCGATATAGCACTGGCAGGAGCAGTAAGCCTATCCATGCAGTCTCGTTTCGGTTATATTTACCAGGAAGGAATGATTCATTCGTCGGATGGTCACTGCCGTGCGTTTGATGCCAGGGCAAACGGCACTATTAATGGAGAAGGAGTTGGGGTAGTGGCGTTGAAACCGCTGGAAAATGCAATCGTAGATAGAGACAATATTTACGCCATTATAAAAGGTACGGCCATAAACAACGATGGAATGAACAAAATCGGGTACACGGCGCCCAGTATCACCGGCCAGGAAGCAGTGATCCGGATGGC
>JAUPLE010000988.1 GCA_030837085.1 Acidobacteriota bacterium
AATAATTCATGGACTGTTTTTCCCCGGGGATAATCGGCTTCGGTATCATTCCATTCATACAAAATACGCTTAAGTTCATCTTCTCCCAGCATCGGTAAATTGGCAATTGAAACATCCGGCTGAAGGGTGACAACTTCCAACAGGCGAATATAGTGACAAATCATCCGTGCAATAGTTTCCGCCTCGAATATATCCGTATTGTATTCCCATTCCACCAGGATTTCGCCCTCATTTATTTCAACAGCCATGCCACCTTCCCGCTGCATCGGGGGGACCACCACCAAATCAAGGTCAAATTTAGCCGAATGGTTATGCGTTTCCTCCTGGTGCAATTCCAATCCGGGAAGATGTAACTCTTCAGTAGGAGTGTCCATAAAACTCAACATCACCTGGAAAACAGGGCTATAACTTAAACTTCTTTCCTGGCCCAGGGCCTCTACTATTTTTCCAAAAGGCGTTTCCTGGCGCTGATAAGCTTCAAGGCATGTTTCCTTCACGTGCAATAAATATTGTCTGAAAGGTATATCTCCGGGAGTATGTGTGCGCAGTGGCAACGAATTAATGACCATGCCCAACATATTTTCCATTTCTTTGCGGCCGCGATTGGCAATGCCTGTCCCTACACATATATCGTTTACTCCGGTATACCGGTATAAAAGAACCTTGAACGCGGCCAACATGGTTACAAATAACGTGGTCCCATTCTCCCGGCTGAATTCTCTTAATTGATCAGTCAGGGTGGAAGAAATACGGAACACGTTTAATGCGCCCTGACTGCTGATTACCGCCGGCCTGGGGCGATCCACTGGCAGTTCCAATACCGGGATCAATCCTGATAACTTTTCCAGCCAGTAATCCAGGTGGCGTTTCAAACGTTCTCCCTGTAAATACGATCGCTCCCATATAGTATAATCGGCATATTGAATAGGCAATTCCGGTAAATTATGATTTCTGCCCTCCAGGTATGCGCTGAAAATTGTAATAATCTCGTTTAGTAGTACCCCCTGGGTCCAGCCGTCATGCACCAAATGGTGCTCAGTTAAAACAAATAAATGCTCTTCCTCGTTTAATTTTAAAATCGTTACCCGCAACAGGGGACCTTTTTCAAAATCAAAGGGCTTCCGGTTTTCTTCATTCAAAAAATGAGATACTCGTAGTTCCTGCTCTTCTTTTTTTAACCCGCTCCAATCCAATACCGGGATTTTAAATGGGAAAGGTGGCTGGATTCGCTGCACAGGTTGGCCGTCGATGGTGGGAAACACCGTACGCAATATCTCGTGACGGCGAATTATCTCCGTAAAAGTTCTTTCAAGAAGAGATACATCCAGGTACCCCTTCATTCGTATCACGCGGGGAACAAAATAAGCCACATTCCCTGTATCCAGTTCTTGCAAAAACCACAACCGCTCCTGGGCAAAGGAGAGAGGAATTTCTCCAATCCGTACCACCGGTTTAATAGATGATACCTGGCGTTCCTGTTTTTCTATTTCTTCGGCTAAGGCATTGATATAAGGCCGTTCGAAAAATTTCCGCATGGGAATTTCCACGTTCAATTCCGTGCGTATAGTAGCGATACAACGGTTCACCAGGATCGAATCGCCTCCCAACTCAAAAAAGTCGTCCTTTATTCCTATTCTCTCAATTCTTAATAACTCCTGCCAGATTTTTACCAGTTGTTTTTCCAGGGTGGTTGCCGGCGCTTCATAGGTTGAGCCGGTTTCGATGTCGCTTTCATCCGGCGCAGGAAGAGATTTTTTATCGACCTTCCCGTTGGCTGTTAACGGCATTCGTTCCATCCGGACAAAATAGGCCGGGATCATATAAGCAGGCAGTTCCTTGGCCAGGTGTTCTCTTAACATGGTTACGGTTATGCCTGTTGTAGAATTGGATACAAAATACGCGCATAAGTAGTTACCGCCGGATTCATGCCCCCCAATTATTACGACCGCCTCCTTGATTCCCGGGTGTTTCAACAGGCAACTCTCGATTTCTCCCAATTCAATTCGATATCCCCTTATTTTCACCTGGTGATCAATCCTGCCCAGGAATTCAATAATCCCTTTAGTGGTTCCCCCCGCCGGGGGACCGTCATGTAACCATCGTGCCAGATCGCCGGTTTTGTAAAGAATAGAGGTCTTATCGGACCCAGAGGACCTCTTAAATTGAAATTTTTCAGTGGTTAACTCCGGGTTATTCAGATAACCGGACGCCAAACCGGCCCCTGCAATACACAACTCCCCGGCCATTCCTTCCGGCGTTGGCCGCAAGTCCCTGTCCACTATATATAGCCTATGAAGGACTGTCGGTCGCCCAATGGGAATATTGGCGCTGTCGTCAATGCTCTCACCTTGATCGGCGGTCAGGGTATAAATCGAACAATTGATGGTGGTTTCCGTTGGGCCATAACCATTGTGGATTTTGCATCCGGGCGAAACTTTCGCACTGATTTTTTTAACGACACTCCCGGTCAGTCTTTCCCCCCCAAGATGCACTAATCGCAGCGAGGGCATTTTTTCACCTAGAGAAACAACGCTGTTGAAAAAAGCCGGTGTGCTGTGAGCCGTATCGATGGA
>JAUPLE010000989.1 GCA_030837085.1 Acidobacteriota bacterium
TTCGTCTCCCCGTTACGTCGCGCCGATTCAATTAACTCCGTGATAAAGAGATAAGTATCCTCATTCGTCATCGTCGTCCTCCTTCGCCCTGGCTCGCACTGGAAACCTAAAAATTCTCCTCATGAGATGAAGAATATATCAGAAATCGGGGGGAAAGGCAAGAGAAGGAAAAAAAAAGGAAGCGAGGAAGAGCGGAAGAGCGGAAAAAGCAATCTGTGTTAATCAGTGTAATCGTCGTTACGTGGACGGATGTTTTTTTAATTCGTGTTAATTCGTGTAATTCGTGGGCTGTTTAAAAGGAACGTCATGCGACCAGTTAAAATTATCTTCCTTAAATCATTGACTTTCATCATCATTATAATATAATGGGGTTGATAGATCGAAGTGCTGATATGAAAGAAATAGTCATCTCAAAAAACGGGTTCCCTATAAGGCTGCCTGATGAACGATGGATTCATATCGTCGAGAACCACGATGATCTAGCCGGGCATATGGATGATGTATTGGAGGCAGTCGAGGATCCTGACTTTATCATACAGGGTTATAATGATGCATTGATTGCTCTTAAGGAAGTAAGAAAAGATAAATTTTTGGCGGTGGTTTATAAAGAGCTTGAACGGGAGGACGGTTTCATAATCACCGCATATTTTTCTAGTAAAATTAAACTTAGCCGGGAGGTTATATTATGGCGTCGCAGTTAGCAGCACAAAGAAATATATCGCAGGTATTGGAAGCTACACCGTATTTGCTGAAATTTCCACAAAGGAGAATGTGGATTGATTATGACAAGGGAGCCGATGTACTTTATATTAATTTTAAGAGGCCGCAGAAGGCCACTGATTCAGAAATGACGAAAGAAGGTATCTTATTGAGATATCGAGAGAAAGAGCTTGTGGGAATGACGATCCTCGATGCATCCAAGAGAAGTTAGTACAGGAAAGCGGAGCGGTAAGGGCGCATATGGGGAGAGGGCGCACACGGAAATATGGCGGCGCGCCCCTACGGAAAATGATAATCTGTGTTAATCGCTGTAACGTGTAATCGCCGTTACGTGGACTAAAGTTTTTTAATTCGTGTTCATTCGTGTCATTCGTGGGCGGGTTTTTCTAATATTTCCGCGATTTGGTAGGCGATCCAGTAGCCGTTCTTTTTACGTTCTTCGTCGGTCATTCCGCGTTTCAGCATTTCGTATTCCGGGATATCTTTGTAGAATTCGTCCGCGGTGGATTTACTTGGTTTAAAAAGGTGGGAAAACTCCGAAACATCCAGGGCGTATTCTTTGGTTTTTTGCAGGTGCTGGGCGGCGGTGAGGCCTAATAAAGTATTAGCGGTTTTCGATTGCAGCAGGACCTGCCCGCAGAAAAGGTGCAGATCGGCCAATTTCAATCGATAGCCTGACCGCAGGGCGATTCCCATTCCTTCTTTGAGGAAGGATTCATCCGGGGGCTTGTTCTGGGTGACGTCGAGGCGCGCCAGGGCCAGGAGGATATCGGGTTCCGATTCCACAAGGTTGACGTTGCGGCAGCGGCGCAGGGCTTCGTGCAGGCAGCGACCGGCGGCGTTTAATTCGCTACTGGTGGAATCGGTCACGGTTATTGTTTCGACAATCTGCTGGAAATACTCATCATAAAAAGGAATGTCAAAATGTTCAATTTTAACTTTATTGGGCAATACACAGCATAGAATAAGCGCCTCAGCCAGCAGCCAATAGGCGCGAACAAAATCTCGCGGATGTGGATATTCTGCCGTTATTGCCTTTTCCGCGAATGTTAGCGCCTGACGGGCATGATACAACGCCCCACGACTAAGATCCAGAGAAAGGTTCGCTTCTTGCGGTAGAACCGCGACCAACCGCGCCTGCAACAGTGTGGACAGAGAAAGGTATGCGCATACCATACCCAAATAGTGATCATTATTATTTTTTTCATTTAATTCAAATGCGATTTTCAATTCCTCTTCGGCGACAGCGCTGTCACTTACCGGCGGGTTCAGGCTACCCGCCACCGCCGCCCGGCCCTGGAAAGCCAGTAAACGCCCCCATTCACGATGCCCGCTAGCTTCCCATAATTCATCATTGATCTCGCGGCAAAGAAAAGTGCTTTTTCGTATATGACTGATGGCGGCGGATAGTTGACCGATATAAATCTGGGCCATATAAGCCACATTTCCTAGGCCTCCGGCAAGATTCATTTTTTCATCATTTTTTTCTTGCAATTTATTTTGCATTAAAAACAACGGGACCGCGTTGATCGGCTGGCCGGAAAGGCTATACGAATTGGCCAGGGATTTTAATGATCTGGCCTGGGCACTTTCATTTTTAAGCAAGGGCAACCGTCCGTCTATCTCATCCCTGGGAAAGAGTTCTTTCACTAATTCAATCCTTAAATGATAAGCGGCCAATTGGTAATAAGTGTGCTTATTAATCCTGTCATAAAATAGATCATGAGCTTCATCGTATTTTCCTGCTTTGACCATATGATGATAAAGTTCGATCAACGGAGTCAGGTCCTCCAGGGTAACCACCTTTTCCGGCTTTGGCAATGCCCGGAAGTACCGGGCTGCCAGGTCATGGACCCCTGTTCCACCGGATGACGTTAATTGCCCATACAAATAAGAGCGCAGGATGGGGTGGAAATCGAAACGATCCCGGCTTTCATCGTAAAACACAAATCCCAGGCTGCGCAGTTCCTGCATTACTTCCCAGAGCCGCTTTTCTTGAACTTCCTGCGCCAGGACTTTTACCGCATCAAAGGTAAAAACGCCCCGGAACACGGCCACGCGGGTGACAACTTGCCGCTCTTCTTCGGAAAGTAATTGCACGCTTCTCTCCAGTATCTTATGCGGTTCTTTTTGGTCGATAATGTTCAAGGAAAAAGCTTCCTTGATATCCTTTGCCCGGCTGCGCTTGATGGAAGATGCCAGCAGCTTCAGCATCAGGGGATGGAAATCATATACCTTACCCGCTTGCTCCATTTCCGCGCGGGTTCCGGTAATTCCTTCGCTGCGAAAGAAAGTAACCGTGTCTTCCGCTGACAACCCGGTTAAAAAGACATGTTTAACGCCGCTCAATCCTTCCAGGGAAACCGGAGTCAGCCGCGTGGTCATCAGCGTCTTTGTATTCCCGGCGCACAGCGCTTGTAAAAACCGGCCCGCCTGAGGGTGCACCGGCTCCCGCTGCCGTTTATCCCATTCCGTTTCAACCTCCTTATCCCCTGCAAATCTTTTCTCCTGGATAAACATGGCCTCCATGCCGGCATAACCACGCAAGGCGCGCTCAAAACCATCCAATACCAGCAAAAACCGCCGCTGATTTAATACCGCCAAAAGATTCCCCTGATCGATGGCCTGCGGTTTCTCTTCTCCGGTTACATAGCAATACAAATGGGTGAGAAACGATTCAAAGGGTTCATCGTAAAAGGACCACCAGAATATTCCGTCCACTTTCACGGCCCGGTTCGTTATTTCCTCGTGGAGCCAGGCCCAGGATAAGGCGCTTTTGCCCATGCCGCCGATGGCTTC
>JAUPLE010000990.1 GCA_030837085.1 Acidobacteriota bacterium
GCCATGGTGCGTTCTTTTATTTCATTTAAGAACTGTTTGAAAGACATCTCGCGGTGTGGAAAATTTCGCAGCGCCAGGGTGTTGACAAACATACCGATGATCTTTTCTAAATCCGCATGCCCGCGTCCGGCTGTGGGCGTCCCCACGATGATATCTTCCCGGCTGCTTAGTTTGGCTAACAAGATCGTATACAGCGAAAGCAGAACCATGAACAGGGTCACCCCTTCTTCCTTTGCCAGGGCTTTCAAAACTTCGGTCTCATTGTTTTCTATCGTGAAATCCACAGCCATTCCTTCGAAACTTTGAATTCCAGGTCTGGGATAATCCGTGGGTATCTCCAGTACCGGAACTTCTCCCGCAAATTCATTTAACCAGAACTTTTTCTGCTGTTTTACCGTCTCCGGCTCTCTTTCGTTGTTCTGCCACTCCGCATAATCTTTATATTGGAGTTTTAACGGGGCAAGCTCTTTTCCTTCATACAAGCGCATGAACTCCCGGATCAAGATGCCCTGGGAAACGCCGTCAGAAATAATATGGTGCATATCCACTATAAGGAGGTGTTTCTCATCTTCTTTTTTTACCAGCGACACACGCATTAAAGGTGCACGGGAAAGATCGAAAGGTTGAATAAAATGCTGTATATAATCTTTCTCATCTGTGTAATCAGTGTAATCTGTGGACGAGTTTTTATATTCGATTTCAAATTGCACATCGTCATGAATTATTTGCATCGGTTCGGGTCCCACCATTTCAAAGGTGGTCCTGAAACTTTCATGCCTCTCAATTAATTTTTTAAAGGTAACTTGCAGTCGATCTTTATCGATGACGCCTTCCAGGATAACCGTTGTTGGGATATTGTAAACAGTGTTGTCTTCCAGTAATTGTTTGAGAAAATACATTCGCTTTTGGGCCGACGACAAGCTATAATATTCTTTTTTAGCAGTGGGTTTGATGGAGATAAATCTATTTTCTTCGGTATTTTTTACATATTCGGCCAATTCCCGGATAGTGGGCCGGGTGAACACATCGACCAGCGCCATTTTTGAATGAAGATCCCGGTGAATTTTGGACAACAGGACTGCTGCTTTTAATGAGTGTCCGCCTGATTCAAAAAAATTAGCATCGATGCTGATGAGGTTTTTCTTTATTCCTAGTACTTCGGACCATATTTCTGCCAGTTTTTCTTCGACTATGTCACGTGGAGTTTCATAGGTTGGTGCAGTTTCAAATCCGGTAGGTATAGGTAATGCGCGGCGGTCCAGTTTACCGTTGGCATTCAACGGCAGCCGCTCGATTTGAGTAAAATAGGTCGGTATCATATAATCCGGCAGCTCATGGGAAAGGAATGTCCTCAGTTCAGAAGTTTTTATAGGCGATCTTTTTGTAGTAGTAAAATAAGCGCTGAGGTAAGTATTTTTTTTTTCGCAGTCTTCGATGGAAACCACCACAGCTTCTGTGATCCCGTTATAAGATAATAATTTTGTTTCGATTTCTCCGGGTTCTATTCTCATGCCGCGGATTTTGACCTGGTGGTCGATGCGGCCCAAGAATTCGATGTTGCCATCATTTAACCAGCGCGCCAGGTCGCCGGTTTTGTACAGCGGTAGGTTGTGAATAGATAAAAGTTTTGAAGGGTCCAGGGGCACTTTTTCAAAAGTGCCCCTGGTCGCCGAAGGCATTATGAACCTTTCCGCGGTGAGTTCCGGGTTGTTTAGGTAGCCCATAGCGACGCCGCAGCCGCCGACAAATAACTCTCCATATGCATGGATTGGGCATAATTGAAGATGTCTATCCAGGATAAGCAGTTGATTATTGGCTGCGGGTTTGCCGATGGGAACACTGGACAGCGAAGGATTCTTAAATTCCCGTTGGATTTCCAACACTGCCGCAATGATGGTGGCTTCGGTAGGGCCGTACATATTAAATATCCGGCACTGATTGGTTACTGACGCAAAGCAGCCTGCCAACAATTCGAAAGTAAATTTTTCCGCGCCGATAAATAAATATTGAAGGGTTTCGAATCGTTGACTCAAATTCACCAGGAAGCTGTACTGGGTAGGGGTTGCATGCAATACAGTGATTTTATTTGTAATGATAAAACGACCGCAGGCTTCAGGGTTAAGCAGTATGTCTTCAGGGGCTATATAGAGCGTAGCGCCGGTGGTCAGGGTGATAAATATTTCCCACACCGACCAATCGAAATAATACGAAAGATTTTGTAAGGCGCGGTCCCCTGGAGCTATCCCTAGATGTTCATAACCCCAATGCAGCAGTGGAGATACATTGGCATGGGTAATAGGTACGGCTTTGGGTTTCCCGGTGGAACCGGATGTATATATAATATAGGCTTGGTGATTCGAATGATGAAGCCCCCGGCGGGGGCGCCCATTTAGGATGAGTGGTGAATGATGAAGAGGCGCCTTCGGCAAGTTTTTTAGTTTACAATTAATAATTAACAATTGACAATTAACAATTATTTTCTTTTGAGATTCTTCCGTTTCTAATAAAATCCTGACGTTACTATCCGCTAACATATATTGAACACGTTCTTCCGGGGAGTTAGGATCGATAGGCAAATAAGCGGCCCCACATTTTAGTATCCCGATTATTCCGATGATTAAATCAATGGAACGTTTCATCATGATGCCAACAATACTGTCTGTGCGGACGCCTTTTTCGATTAATAACCCGGCCAATCGGTTGGATTGCTCATTTAATTGGAAGAAGGTCAGGCAGACAGGGCAGACACGCAGGTCTGCCCCTACAAGAGCAACACTGTCGGGGGTTTTTTCTACCTGGTTTTCAAATAATTCATGGAGGGTTTTCTCCGCCGGGTATACCACGCCGGTTTCGCTAAACTCAACCAACAAGCGCTTTTTCTCCTGTCCCGATAAAATATCGATTCCCGCTATTTTTGTGCCCGGGATATCTATTACATGGGATACGATGTTCTTAAAGTAACCGATAAATCGATCGATGGTTTCCTGCTTAAAGAGTTTCGTACAATATTCCAGGGTACAGGAAAGGTCGTTCCCCATTTCGAAAATGATAAGCGTCAGGTCGAATTTGGCTATCATGTTCATAAAATTGAAGGGTTTCAATTTTAATCCGGGTATTTCCATTGAAGGGATATCCATGTTTTGCAGCGCCAGCATGGCATCGAACAATGGATTTCGGCTGGTATCTCTTTCGATGGCAAGCATTTCTACCAATTCATCGTATGGGTAGTCCTGCTGTGCAAAAGCTGCCAGAGTGCGTTCTTTTACTTCTTTTAAAAACTGTTTGAAAGACATCTCGCCGTGTGAGAAATTCCGCATCGCCAGGGTGTTGACAAACATGCCGATGATCTTTTCGAAATCCGCATGCTGGCGTCCGGCTGTGGGCGTCCCAACTACGATGTCTTCCCGGCTGCTGAGTTTGGCTAACAAGATCGTATACAGGGAAAGCAGGACCATAAATAGGGTCGCGCCTTCCTCCTTTGCCAGGGCTTTCAAAGCTTCGATTGCATTGTTTTCCAGCTTGAAATCCAGGGCCATTCCATCGAAACTTTGAATCACCGGCCTCGGGAAATCGGTCGGAATCTCCAGTACCGGGACTTCTCCCGCAAATTCATTCAGCCAGAACTCTTTCTGTTGTTTTACCGTCTCCGGCTCTCTTTCGTTGCTCTGCCACTCCGCATAATCTTTATATTGGAGTTTTAACGGGAATAATTCTTTTCCTTCATACAAGCGCATGAAATCCCGGATCAAAATCCCCTGGGAAACGCCATCGGAAATAATATGATGCATATCTACCATAAGGAGGTGTTTTTCCTCTTCTTCTTTTACCACTGAGACACGCATTAAAGGTGCACTGGAAAGATCAAAAGGTTGAATAAAATGTTGTATATAATCTTTTTCATCTGTGTAATCAGTGTAATCTATGGACGAGTTTTTATATTCGATTTCAAACAGCACATCCTCATGGATTTTCTGCACCGCTTCGGTTCCTATCATCTCAAAGGAGGTCCTGAAACTTTCATGCCTCAGGATTAATTTTTTAAAGGCGGTTTGCAGTCGGTCCTTATCGACGACGCCTTCCAGGATAACCGCAGCCGGCATATTATAAACAATATTATCGCCAACCAATTGCTGGAGAAAATACAATCGTCTCTGGGCTGACGATGAAGCATAATACTCTTTTCTTTCCAGCGGTTCGATTCCGACAAATTTTTCTTTTTTCACCCCTTTTATGTACTCTGCCACTTCCCGGATACTGCCTCTTTGAAAAAATTCCTTGAGTGGGATTTTAACGCCGAGAGTTTTATATATCCGGGTGGTCAACACGGTTGCATTTAAAGAATGCCCCCCCAGGTCAAAGAAATTATCATCGATACCGATCGGGAGTTGGGGTTTTAATATCACTTCCCATAGCGCTGCTAGTTTTTTTTCTATCTCATCGCGGGGCGCGGTATATTCTTTTGCTTTAGCAATGGCGCCCGGTTCAGGCAGGGCTTTCCTGTCGATCTTGCCGTTGGGATTTAAAGGGATTTTTTCAATGAATTCAAAAAAGGTAGGAATCATATATTCGGGTAGACTTCGTGAAAGATATGCCCGTAATTCCGCGGCGACTGGCGTGGACACCGGACCAGGCACGATGTAAGCGCATAGATATTTTTCGTCGCTTATTTTTCGGTCGAGGACTACGGCTTCTTTGACCTGGTCATGTTTGCGCAGCCGATTCTCGATCTCGGCCAATTCGACGCGAAAACCCCGGATCTTTACTTGCTGATCGAGCCTGCCCAGGAACTCAATGCTGCCGTCGCTAAGCCATCGGCAAAGGTCGCCGGTCTTGTAATTAATATAAGTTTTATAGGACCTATTAAATCTTTTTGAGGTGAGTTCCGGGTTGTTTAAGTAGCCCATAGCGACGCCGTCCCCGCCGACATACAACTCTCCCCAAACGCCGATAGGCGCCAAATGGCTGTCTTTATCATAAATATAGGCGGTACTGTTGGCAATGGGCCGACCTATGGGGATATTATATGCAAATTCTTTTTCGATGAAATAGGTGGTGGAAAAAGTGGTGTTCTCAGTGGGTCCATAACCGTTAATGATTTTCAAGTAGGGGAATTGACGTCTCACACGGTTAATATAGCCGGGATTCAATGTGTCGCCGCCCACTAGTAAATAATGTAAGATCGAAAATAGTCCGAGGTCCTGCTGGACCAATTGATGAAACAGTGGTGCACTAAGCCACAACGTATTGACTCGGTTAACTTTCAAGGCATCCCCCAAACGTCGGGCGTCTAAAATGACTTCCTTATGAGCTAATATCAGTTGACCGCCATTGAGTAAACTGCCCCATATTTCAAAAGTACTGGCGTCAAAAACAGGGGCTCCTGTCTGGAGAATACGTGTCTCCTCTGTCAATGGAACAAAATTCGCGTTTTTTACCAACCGTACGACATTACGGTGCGTTACCATAACTCCCTTGGGTTCCCCGGTGGAACCGGAAGTGTACATAATATAAGCAAGGTGATTCAAATGATAAATGATGAATGATGAATGATGAAGAGGTGCCTTCGGCAAGTTCTTTAGTTTACAATTAACAATTAACAATTGACAATTAATAATTATTTTCTTTTGAGATTCTTCCGTTTCTAATAAAATTCTTGCGTTGCTATCCGCTAACATATATTGAATGCGTTCTTCCGGGTATTCAGGGTCGATGGGCATATAAGCGGCCCCACTTTTCAGTATCCCGATTATTCCGATGATTAACTCCACGGAACGTTCCAGCATGATCCCCACAATATCGCCTGCCAGGAGGCCTTTTTCGATTAATAACGCCGCCAATTGGTCGGATTGTTCGTTTAATTGTCGGTAGGTCAGGTTGATCGGTATGATATGTCTGCCAAGTCTGAAATGTCCGACAGGTCGGACAGATTCGCCGGAAAGGGCAATACGGTCAGGCGTCTTTGACGCCTGGTCTTTAAATATTTCATGGATCTTTTGGTCACGTGGGTAATCGGCAGCGGTATTGTTGAAATCGTTCAATATCATTGCCCTTTCTTCCTCGGAAAGGATTTCAATATTTAAAATGTTGACCCGGGGCTTCCGGGTTAGCTGCCAGATAACTGATTTAAAACAAACTGCAAAGCGTGCAAGGGTTTCTTCTTTAAATAACTGCGTACTGTATTCGAACGAAAAAACTAATTTGCCTTCTTTTTCCACGGCCGATAACAACAAGTCGAATTTTGCCGTTTTATTTTCATAGCCGCAGGATTTAATGGTCAACCCTTCTATTTCTTGGTTCAAACTGTCATACGAAACAGCAAAATAATTTTGCAGTGTAAACATGACATCGACCAGTGGGTTCCGGCTGACATTTCTTTCCACTGGAACTTTTTGCACCAGTTCTTCAAAGGGATAATCCTGATTCTCAAGGGCCTGTAATGTTTTATGCCTGGTTTCTTTGAGAAAGGATAAAAAAGACTTTTCCCCTACGGGATGCGTACGCAAGACGAGGGTATTGACAAACATGCCCATGATATTTTCCAGGTCGGCATGCCCCCTACCTGAGACCGGCGTTCCCACGACAATCTCTTCCTGGCCGCATATCTTAGACAACAGTACATTAAAGGTCGCCAACAGCGTCATAAAGAGAGTCGTATTGGCGGCGCCGGTTAAGGTATTTAACCGTGCTGTTTCTTTTTCCCCGATTTCAAATTCCAGGATATTACCTGCAAAACTCCAAACAGTGGGCCTGGGAAAATCAGTAGGTAGAAAGAGTTTCGGGGCTTCCCCGGCTAACTCGTTGCGCCAATATTCCTCCTGGTGCTGAAACATGCCGATTGCCTTCAGGCGATTTTGCCATTCCGAGAAATCTTTATACTGGATGCGTAGGGCGCCCGGTTCCCCGCCGCGGTAAATGGTTGAAAACTCTTTTATCAGAACTTCTATTGAGACACCGTCCGCTATAATATGATGCATATCAATCATCAATAAATGCGTTGTCTTTTCCAGTTTTCTCAATGCAACCCGCAGCAGCGGCGCACAAGAAAGATCAAAAGGCCGAATGAACCCACCTTTTTGAAAAAAGGTGGGGCCAAAAACTTTTGATGAGTTTTTTTCATTAATAACCCCTAACTCCAAACCCTTAGCCCCTAACTGTTCGATTTCGAATTCCACTTCATCATGAATTCTCTGGACTGGTTCCCCTGCTGCCATTTCAAACGAAGTGCGTAAACTTTCATGCCTTTGTAACAAACACTTGAATGTATCCTCGAGCTTTTGCTTATTAACCTGGCCTTCCAACAATAATACCGCGGGGATATTATACCCGGTCCCTTGATCCTCCATCTGCTGCAAGACATACATTCTTTTTTGCGCTGAAGATAATAAATAATATTCTTTCTTTTCCGCCACTTCAATGGCTGTATAAATATCTTTTGCCGCCTGTTTAATATACCCGGCTAAACCTCGTATAACAGGCAGTTGGAAAATTTCCGCCAGTGGTACTTTGATGTGCAGTTCCCGGTGGATTTTCGCGGTCAATACCGCTGCTTTTAACGAGTGCCCCCCTAATTCGAAAAAATTGTCGTCTATACCGATTCGTTCCGGCTCCATGCCTAATACATCGGCCCAGGCTGCAGCGAGTTTCGCTTCCAACTCATCCCGCGGTGCGACATAAGCTTCAGTCCCGTGCCCACCCACTGGGACCGGTAAGGCTTTCTCATCGATTTTCCCGGTAACTTTCCGGGGCATTTTTTTCAACTGCATGAAATACAGGGGCATCATATAGTCAGGGATAATTTTCGCCAGGCTGTTCTTCAAATCCGTGACATCCATATCTTTCCGGGAAACAAAATAAGCGCATAAGTATTTATTGCCAGGTGATTTCTCCCTGTCCACCACTACAACGTCTTCGATATCCTCGATTTCCCTGATCCGCTTCTCTATTCCCCCTGGTTCGATGCGATAACCTCTTATTTTTACCTGGTTGTCTTTCCTGCCGATGAATTCGATCTTCCCACCCGGACTATGACGCACAACATCGCCGGTACGATATATCCGCTCCCCCTTTACCAGGTCCTTCCTGAACTTTTCTCCTGAAAGTTCCGGATCATTGAGATAGCCGCGTGAGATCCCTGCTCCGGCTATACACAATTCCCCCTTTATCCCTATTGCTGAAAGCCTATCATCTTTATCAAGTACATAACACCGGGTATTGGCAATGGGCTTTCCTAGAAAGACCCTATCCCCGGAACATTCGGAAGATAATGCGTCTACCGTAACCTCGGTGGGACCATAATTATTGTATAACCGGTACCCCCTGGCAATAAGCCGGTCTTTCACCGAATCTTCCAACCGCTCGCCGCCGGAAATGACGACCTGTAAACTCTTAAACTTCTCTTCCCCCCCCAGCAAGAAGCCCAATGCCGAAGGAACAAAATCGACTATGTGTACCTGGTTTCTATCCACATACTTTTTAAATTCGTCTCTATTGACATTCAAATCCACGGAACCCACATAAAGGGTTGCCCCATAAGCAAGCGTGGTAAAAATGTCTTCCACGCTGGGATCAAACGAATAGCCCGTTAACTGCAGCAGGTGAATCCCCGGCCGAATATCAAAAGTCCGGGCAAACCAATGAATGAGATTAACCACACCCCGATGCTCCACCATAACTCCTTTGGGCCTGCCGGTGGAACCGGAAGTGTACATGATGTAGGCCAGGCTGTCGGCGCCGGGCGATGTACTGGAATTCGCGGAACGCCAACCAGGACCCGGTGAAATAGAGCGAAGGGGCTTCCTGGCCCCGCCGCTGCGAACCCCAAAAAAACGTTTATTGGGGGTAATAAGAAGGGGGGTGTTTTTATTTATTTTAACCAGGATATCGTAGCGGAATTTGGTCAATTCGTTCTCAACGGTGTGGATTTTACTACTGAATTCAGGCTCTTGAAGGGCCGGGATATCCCTTCTTAAATCCCGGAAAAAATCACGGGAAATAAAAAGATCGCCTGAAAAATCCGTCTTTGTCCTGTACCCCTGCTCCCTGTGCTCCCGCTTAAACTCCACCATCTCCCGGATCAACTCATCTTTCATATCCAGGTCCATAATATCCCCGAAGAAAAAATAAGCCCCATTTGCCATCAAATCCAGGGTTTTTAGAATCACCCCGCGCAGATAATTGAGACCGTAAAAATCCTGGATAACACTGTTTATAATCACCAGGTCAAAATCCTTCTCCCGGACTTGATCGATTTCATGGGCTGCCAACACAGCCAAGCGAATGTTTTTATGCTTTTCTTCTTCTACCCGCCGCGTATTCTTCTCGATAATAACCGTTGAAAGGTCAGTCCCATAATAGGACCCCACTCGCGGGGCCACCCGGAACATAGTAATACCGGACGCGCAGCCGATCTCCAGTACTTTCATTTTTTTATTAAGCAAAGGCGCGAGTTTTTGCAGGACATTATCGCCATATTCCTCCATCTCTTTTTTAGAAAAAGGTTCACCCGTATAACTACTTACCCACCCACCGCCGGTAATCTCATCCACCGCCGTCTCGCCGATATAATTCCAGAGATTTTTCAAATGCAGGAGCTCACTCTCTTCCACATCGTCCCCGGGATAAATATCAGGCGTATCCAGGCATAGATACGTATGCAGGTCCGCGCATTCCCAAAGAAAACGGTCCAACTTTCGCAGATACTTTTGCCGGGAACAAACCACCCCGATACCCGCATCCTTGATGATCCCTTTGATTCGTTCTTCCGGGACAAAATGGGCCACGGGCACGTACGCACCCCCGGCTTTTAATATCCCCATAATGCCGATTACGCCATCGGCGCACATATCTATCATAATACCTACCCGGTCTTCCGGACGGATACCGATTTCATCCGACAGGTAACCGGCCAATTCACCGGCCCGGCGATCCAGTTCCCCATAAGTGAGATAATGGTTTTCAGACGCCACCGCGGCGGCGTCCGGGCTGACCTGGACTCTCTCTTCAAATAATTTTGGTACTGTTTTATCCGTCGGATAAAAAACGGTTGTATTATTGAATTCCAAAGCGATCAGTCGTTTTTCTTCTTCGGAAATAATATCGATTGCGGAAATGAATATATTCGGCGACCGGC
>JAUPLE010000991.1 GCA_030837085.1 Acidobacteriota bacterium
GTAAGGTCGGCCAGGTCACGGACGCTGTTTTGAAAGAACTCTCCGCCCTCTGCGCTGCCCCGCTGAAAATCAAATATCTTATTAATACCCATTACCACTTCGACCACACCGGTAATAACGAAGCCCTCGGCAAACACGCCGAAACCATCATCATGCACCCCAATTGCATAGCTTCTTTAATCAAAAGTTTAAATGAAAAAGCGACCGAGAATACATTTATCTCCAAAATCCAAACCTGGACACAAGACATGGTCATTAACCTGGGCGGCGAAACAGTACGGCTGCTGCATTTCGGTTCCGGTCATACAGCCGGCGATCTGGTGGTGGTGTTTGAAAAAGCCAAAGTCCTCCAGACCGGCGACCTCTTTTTTAACGGCATGCCCGCTTATATCGACATCAAAGACGGCGCCGACACCGGGAACTGGGTCAAAACGATCGAAACCCTTTGCAAACAATACCCGGATTACAAAATCATCCCCGGCCACGGCGAAGTGACCACAGCAAAAGATTGGCTGGCCTTTGCCGATTATTTGAAGTACCTGCGAAAAGAAACGGCCGCGGCTATTAAAGCCGGTAAAACTAAAGAACAGGCCGTGGAATCGATTAATACCGACCAATTTAAGCAGATCAAGGCAAACGAGCGCGGGAAATTCATGACCATCAAAACCAATATCGGTTGGATATATGATGAAATGACACGAAAAAAATAAAGATAATATTCAATGATCGAACTAAAGGACCTCCATTACCGGTTGAACGGCAAGGATATTCTTAAGAATATCGACTTATCCGTAAAACAAGGAGATTTCTGGCTCCTATTCGGCCCCAACGGCGCCGGTAAAACCACCCTGCTAAAAATTCTCTGCGGCCTTATCCATAATTATGAGGGCCAGGCCCAGCTCAATGGGAAACCCATTCAAAACCTATCCGTCCGGGACCTGGCCGCCGTTATTTCCTATCAACCCCAATTCGAAGAATTCTCCCTACCCATCAGCATCAAAGATATCTTGCTGGCCGGGAGATACCCTTATAAATCTTTCTTCAAAAACTATTCCGGCGAAGATTATCGCATCTTCCACCAGGTAGTACAGGAATTGGACCTCGAATCCTTCCTGGACCGGGACATCAATACCCTCAGCGGCGGGGAAAAGAAAAAAGTCATATTGGCCTCGGCTTTTATTCAGGATGTCTCCATTATCCTATTCGACGAGCCTTTCACCTTCCTGGATCCGGAGGCCATTTCCACTCTCAAGAAAATGATGGTCCGGCTCAACCGGATGGGGAAAACCCTAGTGGTGGTCTCCCACGATTTCGAACTCCTCTTCCCGATTGTCAATAAAATCTTTGCCCTGAAAAAAGGACAAATCATCTATTCCGGCGATAAAATCTTTGACCGGCAAATCCTGAAAGAAACCTACAATGCCAATTTTGAACGCTATATCCACGAAGGCAAAGAGATTATATTTTTAGATGAATAAAATGATGAATGATGAATGATGAACGATGAATAAAAAATATATCATTATCTCGGTGATTGGCTTAGGGCTCTTGCTGCTGCTGCCTTTTATTGGCGTAGTGAAAATCGATTTCCAGACCCTTTTGCAGGAAAACCCGGGCAGCTTTATTTTCTGGCAGCTCCGGGTGCCGCGGACCATCCTGGCGTTTATGGTCGGTTCCACGTTGGCCCTGGCCGGGTTGATTTTCCAGAATATTTTCCGCAACAGCCTGGCCACGCCTTATACCCTGGGCGTCTCTTCCGGCGCAGCCGCGGCCGTAGTCATTGCCATCAAACTGAAACTTTCCATCGCTTTCCTGGGGCTGAGCGGTATCTATGCCTTCGGCTTTGGCGGCGCACTTATTACCATCTTTATCATCCTGGGTATTGCCAGGATAGTAAAGAGTTTCTCCATTTATACCCTCCTCATGTCCGGGGTGGCCTTGAATTTCTTCTTTTCCTCGCTGATCCTCCTGGTCCAGTACCTGCTGGAGTTCACCGAGACAGTGTCGGTGCTGCGCTGGCTCATGGGCGGCTTAACCATTTCAGGGTACAATGAAGTCATCTTCCTGTTTCCCCTTTACCTATTTTTCGTAATCGTTACCTTTATGATTAAGAACGAGTTGGTGTTAATCTCCGGTGGCGACCAGTTCGCCCACTCCAAGGGATTGAACGTCAAAACCTTCCGGATTTTTATATTTATCATGGTATCGTTCCTGGTGGGGGTGGTGGTTTCCATTGCCGGTCCCATCGGTTTCGTCGGTTTAATCGTGCCCCATATATCGCGGTTAGTTTTCAAGAATGATTTTAAAGCCGTAACGTTTAGTACCCTTTTCATCGGTGGGCTTTTGTTAGTATTTACCGACTTCCTGGCCCGCATCCTGATCCCGCCGGTGGAAATTCCTGTCGGTATTATTACCGCCTTTATGGGCGCCCCGTTTTTCCTTTTCATCCTGGTATCGAAATTGAAAAACGAATAATAAGCAAATGAAAAATATAGAATATATAAAAAATGGAGGAAAAAACATGAAAAAGATTCTATCTATCGCCGTATGTTTTGTAGTGGTTTTATGTTTGGCTAATTGCGGCAGCGGCGCCGCGATCAATTATAACGATCAAATCGTAGACTATCAAGGCAAGATCATCGAAAAAATGCTTGCTCTTTCCGACACATTTCAGCAAAACAACCCGGGAGTAATGGATGCGAAATTAAAAGCGCTGCAATTGCAAATCGATGAATCCCTGGCCGGCATAAAACAGATGAAAGATTTTAAAGGCAATATCCGACTGCGGGACGGGGCCATCGCACTGTTTGAATTCTATCAATCCATTGCCAGTACAGAATATCCTGAGATAATTAACATTTTAAGTCTGGGTGTTGAGAACATTACCGACGGCGACAGGCAGCGCCTACTTGATATCCAGAAAGATATCACTGAGCGGGAAGCCCAATTTGATAATGAATTGCAAGCGGCCCAGAAAGAATTCGCCATGGTATATGGAATTGATATAAAAGGCAATAAATACCAGGAACAAATCGATAAGCTGGGTAAGTAATAAGCAACTCAAGAGGGCCCACGGAACACACAGAACACAGTAGAGTAGAAGCGGGGGTTTCCCGCCCCCCTCATCGAACCGTACATACAGATTTCCA
>JAUPLE010000992.1 GCA_030837085.1 Acidobacteriota bacterium
ACCGCGCGGAAATCGAAGCCGCGGCAGACAATAATACCCACCTGGTTTTTTCCCCGGATGACGAAGGAATGAAAAAAGTTATGCTGGAATCCGATATTGCCATTGCTTCCGGCGGGCAAACGATTTATGAATTGGCCCGCGTGGGCGTACCGGCTGTGGTAATTGCCGTGGCCGATAACCAGCGAAATAATGTCTCAGGCTGGGAAAAGACCGGCTTTATCGAAAACGCCGGTTTTTGGAATGACGAGCCTTTAATGGATGTTGTGGCGGAGCGTTTCGCAAAATTATCGAATTTTGAGTCGCGGCGACGGGCCGCGGCGACAGGGCATCGTATCGTACTCGACGGGGGCGCGAATCGCATCATCGATCATATAGAAGAAAAAATAAAATCAGTGTAAATCAGTGTAATCTGTGGACGAAAAATAAAAAGGTTTAAAATGAAAGAAATCAATATTAATGGAAGAAAGGTAGGACTGGGTCACCCGGTGTATTTGATCGCGGAGATCGGTTCCAACCACTGCAACGATAAAGCAGTGGTTAAGAAGTTGATCGACATCGCCGCCGGCGCCGGGTTTGACGCGGTGAAGTTCCAGACATATGAGCCCCTGGAAGTTTTCAGCGGCAAAATCACCACCACCGAGTTGAAAATGGACCCGATGTACGGACATAAACCCTGGGTGGAAGCAGCGCGGGATAATATCCTGATGCCGCGGGAATGGTTCGCAGAGATGTTCGCTTATGCGCGGCAAAAGAGTTTACAGGTCTTTTCCACGGTCCATTCGGCCCGGGACGCCGAGTTTGTCATGCAGTTTGATCCGCCGGTGTTTAAAGTCGCTTCCCTGGATGTGACTTACCTCGATTTCCTGGCTGACCTGGCCGGTTTCAAGAAACCCATTATCCTGTCGACGGGCATGCATTACCTGGGGGAAATCGAAGAAGCCGTGGATACCATCTTGAAAAACGGGAACGATCAATTGGCCCTGCTTCACTGCGTGTCCAATTACCCGCCGCGGCCACAGGATGTCAATTTAAATAATATCCCCATGCTGCAAAAGGCCTTTGATTTGCCCGTGGGTTACTCCGATCATCACCCGGACAATTACATGGATGTAGCAGCCGTGGCCCTGGGCGCCTGTATTATCGAGAAACATGTAACCCTGGACCGCAGCCTGAAAGGCCCGGACCACCCCTTTGCCCTGGACCCGGAAGCCATGATGGACCTGGTCAAAAACGTCAGGGATACGGAGAAAGCCCTGGGAACCTCTAAACGGGTGTTGTCCCCGTCGGAATTACTGGCGCGCACCGTGACCCGCAGGAGTTTCGTGGCCAGGACAGACATTAAAAAAGGCGAGGTGTTAACCCGCGATAACGTTAAAGTGACCCGTCCGGGCACGGGGATTCACCCGAAGTTCAAGGACCGCTTGTTGGGGCGAAAAGCAGTGAAAGATATTGAAAAGGAAGATGTCATTTCCTGGGAAATGGTAGAATAGAAGAAAATCCGAAATCCGAAGCACGAAATTCGAAACAAATTCAAAATCCAAATAAAAAAATGTTTCAAACAAAAGCAAGCCCACGAATTACACGAATTCCCACGAATAAGGTTTTACGTAGGGGCGAACCTATGTGTTCGCCCGATGCGTGTTTCATATATTTTTATTCCGTTTTTATTTCATTAGGAGTTTATCATGAAAATTAGATCGTATATAAAAGGCGACGAAAAGGAGATCATGGAGTTGGATGCGCGGGAACTGCCTTCACGGTGGAACCGCCGGACCATCGAAAACTGGTTTTGGAAATTTACCGACCGGAACCCGGCCGGCCACGCCCTGATCTGGGTCGCGGAACATGAAAACCACCTGGTAGGGCATTTCGCGGCTGTTCCTTACCGGTTAAAAGTGCTGGATGAAGAGTTAACCGCTTCCCATACTATCGGCGCACTGGTAGATAAGAAATTCCAGAACCGCGGACTTCTTAAATTCGTCGGCGATAAACTAATGGAAGACCTGGCTAAAAATAATATTCCCTATACCTGGGGGTTCCCCAACCTGCGGGCGCATAAATTCGAAAACCAAGCCCTGGGGTATAAAGACCTGCTTAATTTCGATCAATGGGGCATCGCTAAAAATACGATTAAACAAACTCCGTCCTGCCCAAATATTCGCAAAATAACGGAATTCGATTCCCAATTCGACCAGTTATGGCAAACCTGTTCCCCCGCTTACCCCGTTGCTATTGTCAGGACCCAGACCTATCTAAACTGGCGTTACCTTCAGCGCCCGGATTGGGAATATTTCCCTTTCGCTTACTATGAAAACGAAACCCTGCTGGGTTATGTGGTGCTGAAACTGTACCGCGAAGAGGAAATTTTGCGGGGACATATTGTCGATATTTTTGCCCGGCGGGATGATGAAAATACTCTTTCCCATTTGATTGACCACAGCTTGAATTTTTTCATTGAGAAGGAAGTCACCGAAGTCATGGTATGGATTTGGGGAAATCCGTTAATCGAAACTCTTTTTATACAAAAAGGTTTCACAAAAAAAGAAATAGACCGGCCATTGATTTTGCGTACCAACATGGAGCATAAATATATGCAGGAGATCAGGGACAATCCCGGTTGGTATTTTACCATGGGAGATTCGACGGAGATTTTTTAAATGAAATTGTATCATATCGGTAAGGTTGTCAAGGACCTGGAAGAGGCAAAGAAATATTATAAAGAGACTTTTGGGTTTGAGCCCATCGGGGAGATGGTGGAGGATAATATCCAAAAAGTCTGGGTATTAAAGATGGGAGTGGGGCGCGGCGAGGATGTGACGTTGGAATTGCTACAGCCCATGGGTGAGCATTCGCCGGTTTATAAATTCTTGCAAAAAACGGGCGGCGGGCTGCATCATCTCAGTTACCTCGTAGACGATATTCGCAAGGCCATTGAAGATTTCAAAGAGAAAGGCGCGTTGATCCTGGGGGATGTTGCGCCCAGTATTGCTTTCGGTTCCCAGCCCAGCGTCTGGCTTTACACTGGCTCAAAAGAACTGATCGAGTTGATCGAAGAAGTATAGTAGAAATCCGAGTAAAATTTTGCCACCCTTGGCGCCTTGGTGGCTATTTTCATATAACACCCCCCTAAAATGTCCAAACCATGGACAAAATACCCCCCTAAAATGTCCACAATGTGGATTTTTTTGGGGGGTGTTTTGTGTTATAATACCATATCATAGTTTCACGGAGGTGTAATATGGTATTGAAACGATTCACGGAAAACGATATCGAGGTATGGTTTAAACGTAAACATCGTAAACCCCTGGTGGTTCGCGGCGCCAGGCAGGTGGGGAAATCAACCATCATCAGGAACTTTGCCTCGAATCGCAAGCTAACCCTTCACGAAATCAATCTTGAACGACACCCCGGACTGGCAAAAAGTTTCAACGCCCTCGATATCCGGGAGGTATTGAAAGAATTTGAATATATCAGCGGCAAAGGGAAAATTAATACCGATGCCAATGACAATATCCTGTTTATCGATGAAATCCAGGCCGTACCTTCGGCCATTAAAGCGCTGCGCTATTTTTTCGAAGATTACCCTTTGCTGCCGGTAATAGCCGCCGGTTCTTTGCTTGAATTTTCACTTTCTGACCATTCCTATTCCATGCCCGTGGGGCGTATCGAATACCTGTACATGGGGCCCATGACTTTCGAGGAGTTCCTGGCCGCGAAAAATGAGCACTCCCTACTGGAATTAATTCGAAGTTATGATTTTAGTTATAAATTCCCGGACAGCGCCCACCAAAAGCTTTTGAAATTCCAGCGGGAATATTTATTGGTCGGCGGAATGCCTGAGGCGATTCAAGCCTACGTTGAGACGGATGATTTTAGCGAAGTCATGAATGTTCATTCATCCATAATTGAAACATACCGGGATGATTTTGCCAAATATGCCAGGGGGGCTGACCTGCTTCGTTTACATCGCATATTTGATTATGTCCCGGCGTCAGCCGGTGAAAAAGCCAAATATAATAATATCGATCCCAGTGAAAAGGCCAGGGACCTCCGTAAGGCCATGGATTTGCTTGAAAAAGCCAATGTTATTTCTTATGTTTATCATTCCGGTACTTCCGGTTTGCCATTAAAAGCCGGGAAGGACGATAAGGTTTTCAAGGTTTATTTTCTCGATATCGGTTTAATGAACCGTATCTGTAAAGTACGGAATATTCCTTTTGAGCAACTGGAAAAAGAAGAATTTATCAATGCCGGCAAAATGGCGGAACAGTTTATCCAGCAGCATCTTCTCCGTATGGAGCGCGCTAATGAAAAGCCGGAAGTGTTTTATTGGCTGCGGGAAGGGCGTACATCAAATGCCGAAATAGATTTTGTCGTTCAATTGGGCGCTGAAAATGTCCCCATTGAAGTAAAAGCCGGGAAAAGCGGGACTTTGAAATCATTACATCGTTTTATCTGGGAGAAGGGGTTGAAAAAGGCGATTCGTTTTGATTTGAATCCGCCCTCCGTCATGAAGGTTTCGCATAAAGTTGCGTATGACCGGGAAAGTTCGGATATCGATTTTGATCTTTTATCATTGCCTTTATATATGGTTGAGCAGGTTTCGCGTCTGTTCCCCGCAATGCAATAACGGGAAATGAGATTAATGACGAAGCGGTTGAAATATTTCTCGATTTAAGGTATTATATACGAAAGTGAGGTCATTAGCATGAGTGTTGAAACACAGAAACTTGAAATTATTGAATGGGTACTAAAGTTAAAAGATCCTTCCACACTGGATGAAGTAATGAAAGTGAAAAAGGTTCGCCGCCATAAAAAGAGAGGAACCAGGAACTTTGGCAGCGGTAAAACAATTTTCACTTATGTCGCAGATGATTTCGACGCCACTCCCGCTGAATTCAGGGATTACATAAAATGATCCTGCTAATCGATACACATGCATTGATCTGGTATATTGAAGGAAATAAAAAGCTTTGCAAAAATGTCGTTTCCGTCATTGAAAATACAGAAAATACCATATTCGTCAGTAAAGCAAGTTTATGGGGAATGGCCATAAAAATGAGCCTTAAAAAGTAGGAGATGTCCATACCATTTAATGAATTGGAAAAATTTTTAGAAGAAAATGAATTTGCTATACTTGATTATACTTTCGACCATTTAAACACCCTTCTTAAGCTGCCTTTTCATCACAGCGATCCATTTGACAGGTTAATAATATCCCAGGCCATTACCGATAATCTCAAAATAATTACTCATGATGAGAGCTTTGCCCTATATGATGTGAAAATTTTAGAATAAAGAGGATGTAGAACTATTGGGAGAAAGGCCAAAAACATTCCCTTCAAAGGATCGTCGGCTGTGTTTACTTTTGCCTTTTTTTCAGGTAAACTAAGGGATTCGGAGGAAAGGTAAAATGATTGAGCTATCATATGCTATTTTAGCGAAATTGGGAGCGAACATCCTGGCAGGCGCGGCGAAGAAAATTGTTGAAACCGTCAAGAAATTTTTATTCAAACCTAAGGCTAAGGCAGTCCTGAAACGGGCTTTCCAGGAATTCAAGAAAAATGCAAATGCACTTGATGAAGGCAAGGGAACGAAGGATAAAAATATTCTGCTGGAAATATTCGAAGAATTTTTTAAGGACGACCGGGTCATCCGAGAATTCCAATTCATATCTGACGCCCAAGGCGAGAAAATAAATCTTGAACTTTTAGAAAAGATATTTGCCGGGATTTGTAGTGACAAAGGAATTGATAGCCCGACGTTTATTTATTTTTCCCAGGCGATTTCTTATGTGAAAAAAGAGATTGAGAGAGTGGCCCCAAAATGGGACAAATTTAAGGAAATGTTCCAATTTTTTGAGAATCGGTTTGAATACCTGGATAAGTTGCAAGGGGAGCATAAACGCTTGTTTTTTGCAGGCATCCCGGACCTGAAAGAAAAGAAAGAAATACAATTACCGGCTATTTTTGTCATGCCGCG
>JAUPLE010000993.1 GCA_030837085.1 Acidobacteriota bacterium
GACCAGGAACCCCTTTTATAAAAGGGGTTCCTGGACCTCCCTAAAATTTTTATCTAAGGCCTGTGTCAACCTTTGTTTTTTCTTGAAATTCTCTTTGTTTTTAGTTACAATGAAGTGGATAAAAAATGATGAGCACCAAAACATGCCGAACTTGCATATTGCCTGAAACGTCGCTATTCCCCCTGGACGCTTCGGGAAACTGTAAACTATGCAATTCTCCTTCCCTACTCAAACATATTGTTAAAAAACCTGACTTAGAAGAGCTGGAACGATTAATCGCACAAATAAAACAAAACGGCAAGAACCGGGATTTCGATTGCATCGTAGGCTGGAGCGGCGGCCGCGACAGCACCTTTATGATTCATGAACTGGTTAGAAAATATAATTTGCGCTGCGCTGCTGTTTTCGGCAGAACCCCCTTTACTCCGATTGAAATTACCGACAACGTTCATGCGATTGCCGACAAACTGGATATTAAGCTGGTTGAAATTGAAACGCCGGCCAATCACCGGGAAATCGCCGGCTATTGCCTTAAAAAATACCTGGAAACTCGCACGCCCATCCTGATCAATCTTGCCTGCGCTTCATGCAAATTCATTAATCGCGAGATTTTCAGACAGGCCAAACGGTTAAGCATCAAAACCATTATTTACGGCGGAAATCGCTATGAGTATTTCCCCTCAGGCCCGGCGTCCATCGATATCGATTCGGAAAACAGGTATTCCTTTGCCAATATGCTGCGAGATAACTTCTTACGCCTGGCAAAAGGAGTAAAAGTTTTAGCTGCTTCCCCGGCTCTTTTTAAACATCTCTATACATTTTTCGCGGCATCCGTCCTTTATGTGAACCAATATACGGTATTTCTACGACTTCGCTACCCCGGTATTATTTTATTCGATTATTATCATTATGCCGATTGGGACGAAGGAAAAATGCTCGAGGTATTAAAAAATCTCGAATGGCAACTTCCCCCGGGCTGCAATTCTACCTGGCGCGCGGATTGCGTCTTTGAGGCCGTCAAAAACACTGCCTTTAAAAATCAATTGGGATTTTCCTATGGGCAAGCCATGTACAGCAACCTCATACGGGCCGGCAAGATTACCCGTGAGGAAGCTTTTGCCCGCCTTGAAAAGGAAAGCATATCGGAACTTAGATTACATGAAGCCCTAAAACTGTGCGGGCTGCCCGAAGACTCCTTTGATGATATTAAAAGCAAATGAGCCGATTGAAAACAAGAGCGGCTGCCGTATGTTATGGGCAGTCGCTCCGTTTATTCTCTGAACTTAAGCCTTAACAAAATCTGTTTCATTTGTTCAAGCAGGCGGCGCGGGAGCAGCAGTATGCTGCCACCGGCGGCCAGAAACCCTTTTGAAAAAGGGTTTCTGGACTTCCTAAAACTTTTGTTTTGATTATTAAAATACGAGCTTCAAACTCTTAATCTCAAACTTTTTGAAGGGCAATATCAACGATTTCCCACTCAATTTATGCTCTTTTATCACTTTCTCCATTAAATCCGTCTCGTAAACCTCCCGGGGCTGCTTAAAACACACTAATTCCGCTTGATCTTCTTTCCCGGTTGATTCATAAAATCTGATGATAATCCCATTATCATCCTCTGCTTTCTTAATAGTATCGAGAATAACGCCACCCGAACGAATCTCAAAGAATCCGAAATTCCCCGGCAGCGTTCCACTGTGCTTATCCGTTACTCTCACCTGCAAAGGAATATTCAACTCCTGCGCCCTCTGAATTGTATTCCCCTTGTTTACATCTCCCGGATGGGTGTAAAGCGAGTAAATCCACGTATGCTTACCCCGGTCCGCCATGGGATCCGGCCACGTGGGTGCACGAAGCAGCGATATCCTCATCACATTGGCATGGATATCATACCCATACTTACAATCATTCAAAATTGAAATCCCACCGGTCTCATCCGACAGATCAACCCACCGCAGCCCGGAAACTTCATAACGGGCCTTTTCCCAGAGCGTCTCGAACTTCGTCGTCCGCTTAATCGAAGCAAAAGGGATTTCATAGGTAGCGTAATCATTCTTGACGCTGACGGGAAACGCTGCCTTCAAAAGCATATGGTCTTCCCACCAATCGGCCTCGGTCTCAATATCGATCCGGTCCAGGTCATTGTAAAGAATAATATATTGGGTAAAAAAGGATGACGGGAACTCCTCCGTCGGACTGTACCGCTCTTTGGAAAGCCCCAGGAAATTCTTAACCACTTTTACCACTTTACGAACCGCTGAATCTTTCACCAGGGCCACGGACTCGGCTTTGTCCAACTGCCACCACCTACCTGTATACCCAATATCCCAGGCATCCCAGTTTTCCGGCCTATCCTCGTAAATCTGCAAAACATTGGCCTCTTTACCGGCTTCGATAAATTCCTTACTTAACCGTTTATCCAACAGACCGGCAATGTTCCCGGTTTTCTTATTTATCTTTAAAGTGAAAAACCGATTATCCAATTGAATAAAATCACCGCTCTCTTTGGCTTCTTTCAGGGGTTCCGCTGCCTTTTCCTTTAATTTATAGGAGTATGTTTTGTACCCCAGGGCAGGGATTTTTTGGGCGACAAAAAGCGCCTTGATTTCAGGCGTACCGCCGCTGCACCCGGGAAGGATTTCCGCCGGGACTTCTTTGCCCTCATCATCCAGTACCTGCACACTGTATTTTGCAGCCTCACCGTCAACGCTCTCGTCGCTTTCCGCGGGAAGCGCTATCACGGCTGTAACCAGGTCGCTCCGTTCCCATGACAGGGTATTGAAAATCAGCAGCGGTGTTCCTTCTACTTTCGATGTATCCACTTTCGCGGCGATTTTCTTCAGCGAACCGCGAATCACCCCATTGATTTTCGCCTGCGCCTTCTCATAATCTTCCAATGCATCGTGGTAAACGGGCGTAATGGAAGATCCCGGTAAGATATCGTGGAACTGGTTGGTCAAAACCGTTTTCCAGGCTTTCCCCAGTTCCGATTGCGGGTATTCTTCGTTCATCATGAAAGCAATGGAGGCCAACTTTTCAGCCGAAGACAGCAATGACTCGGATTTGCGGTTGCCCTTTTTAACCTTTGCCTGGGTGGTGTAAGTGCCCCGGTGGTATTCCAGGTATAATTCGTCTTTCCATACCGGGATATTCTCTTTCAAATCCGTGGTCATGTCTTTGAGAAAATCAATGGATTTGGAATGGATAAACTGCGGGGCAATGTGGAGCTTATTATACGATCTGACGCGGTTAAGGATTTCGCGGTTGGGGCCGCCGCCGTGATCGCCCAGTCCATACAAAAACAATGTCTTTTTTAAACCCGTTGTGGCTTCGTAGCGGGTAATATTGGGAATGTCTTCCGGCATTTTTACCAGCGACGTATAACCCACCGGCGGGAAATAAGTCAACAATTTGGTGTCGTCCACCCCCTGCCACCAGAAAATAAAATGAGGAAACACCGTGGTGTCGTTCCACCTGATTTTCTGGGTGATAAAGCGTTTGATCCCGCTTTTAGTATATAACTGGGGCATGTTCCAGTTGTATCCGAATGAGTCAGGGTTCCAACCGGTGTCCACGTCCAGGCCGAATTTTTCTTTAAAATAACGTTTACCGAAGAGTAATTGGCGCACCCAGCTTTCACCGGAGATCAGGTTACAGTCGGGTTCCACCCACATGCCGCCCACGATTTCCCACTGGCCTTGTTTCACTTTCAGTTTGATCCTTTCGAAAATCTCCGGGTATTTTTGTTCCATCCATTCATAAGTCACGGCCTCGCTCTGGGCGAAGTGGAGTTCCGGGTACTCTTCCATGTTTTTCATTACCGTATCATAAGTATTACGGGCTACCATGACCGTTTCGCATATCCGCCAGAGCCAGGCAATGTCGATATGGGCATTACCGATCAAATAAACCTTGAACTCTTTGGCAAATTCCCGCAAAGGAAACGAAAGCCGGTAAGAGGCCCGGATTGCCTTTGACAACCCTTCGGGCTGCCGGGCAATCAACATCTCCGGTGTAATGGAGGTGACGGTTTGTTCCAGCACATTTTTTAATTCATCCAGCCGCGCTTTGGGCGTCTTACGGTGATCTTCAATGTCGAAAGGTTTGCCGATGAACGTGTAGCGCTTGAAATCCGGGTATAAAAGACCGTAAGCGATTTTCATGGAGAGCAGCCAATCTTTCATTTCCTGGTGTTGGGCCGCTACGGCAGGGAAAATAATTTGGGCGTCTTTAAGGTAAAAATAACTGTATTCTTCCGGCAATTCTTTTCGACGTGGGGGCCAGAATTCGGTGCGGAAAGGTTTGAAACCTTTATTTAAAACTTTGATTTCTACTTCATATTCCGCGGTGTTCGCGGCAGGGGTGATCTTGATATCCTTTTCCAGTTCCGTTTCGGTCCAGGCGGAACCGTCGTAAGTAAAGGTATCCACTTGTTCTCCGCCTACCCGCACTTCAATTTCTGAATAACCTTTTGAATAGAGGAATAGTTTCAGGTGCATGGGCGTACCCTGGACCGGGACGCCGCAGAAATTGTCCACTCCTTTGATGGAGGTTTGGAAGGTAAAGGAGGGTGCTTTGATTTCATCGCCCTTTTTATAGTCGATGGGGGGTGATTCATTGCCCAGGGATACTTTCCATGTGACCGGGGGATTGGCAAGGGCATCGATTGCCTGGAGGCGAGTCAGTACCCTATCGATATTTTCTTTCCCTGTCTCGGCATTAAGAGACAGGGGGATTAAAAGGACTATAAACAGGACGATAATTGTTTGGATAGGATTTAATTTTCTCATAGGATATTTTTAGCATAATAGGAAATAATTATCAAGTCCGTGATCGTCCTTGGGTTAATTATTCTGTGCGATTTTTCCGATGCCTTTTTCGCCCCGGGTTTCTTTGAGCTTTTGTAAATAAGGTTTATACAGGAAACTGCGTTCATCCAGGAGACATAATTGGCGGAACAGGGGAAGGGTGGTGGTAAAGGCCAGGATATCCGGCGGCAAGAATTGGCGCATGCCCATATCGGTGCCCCCAAGCATGGCTTGTGGGTAGTCGATATCCTTGAATAAAGGTAACATTTGCATGCAGCCGGTGCCGAAGGCGATGATCACCGGCGGTACAGGATCATCGGGCGCATAATAGTAATAGGCACCTACCATTAAGGCGCTTAATTGGTCCGGGTTGACTAAAAAGGTTATGCTTTTAAGATACGACGTCAAACCCTGCCGGAGGGGACCGATAAAGAGATGTTCATTTTGCGGTTTGTAGCGTTTGGCTTGATCGAACCAGAGGCTCAACAACTCTTTTGATTCTTTTAAGCCTTCTTTGTCTACCATCAAAGATGTAAATTCTTCCTGGTCGAAGGATTCTTTGCTGAATAACCAGTGGCCGCAGCCGCCGCAGCCGAAATTTTCACCGTGTAAGTGCAGGGTTTTGCCTTGCAGCCAGTTTTCAAAAAATTTAAAAAGGCACATCGGTTGTTCCGGGTCAGGTTTAGTTAATGGTTCAAAGTCTTCCGGGTTTGGGGCGTCGTAAAAACCAATCAGTGGAAGCCTGATTTCTAATTTTTCGATCAGTCTTTCCGTGTTAGGCAGCATAGTCACCTCCTTTTTTATGCAACCAAGATTTTATAGTACTGGTTCAATGATATCCAATCGGAAAAAGATTGTCAAGGGACGTTTTTTTGCCTGTTACTTTTCAGTTCCAAAGATTTTCCTGATCTTCCGAAAGATTTTCCGGACCTTCCCAAAGATTTTCCGGACCTTCCGAAAGATTTTCCGGAGCTTCCCAAAGATTTTCTGGCTCCTCGTTAGAATTTGTGCAAAAAAAAGATTGAAAGGCACATGCTTTCATGTGTATA
>JAUPLE010000994.1 GCA_030837085.1 Acidobacteriota bacterium
GCCTGGTCCCAGGAAGAAGTGGAAATTAAATATGTCCAGCAGGCCAGGGAAATTATCCAGGGAGTGTTTTTTTCGGAACGAACGGAAACCAAAGGGAAAAAGAACGCATCCCTGGCCATCAATATCCAGGTAAAAGGGAAACCGGCCGGGTATTTGATCTTCGAAAACCTACATGCGAAGGTTGTGCTGGAAGAAATGAATATCCAACTGTTGGGAGACCTGAAAGATCATGTGATATCAGCCTTTGCCCGGGATAAACTACTGATGGAATTAAAAATCGCCAATGAAAGGGCGGAAAAAGAACGGCTGGCCGCGGAAAAGGCCAACCGGTCCAAAGGAGATTTCCTGGCCCGCATGAGCCATGAGATCCGCACGCCCATGAATGCCATTACCGGCTTTATCGATATGCTGCTGGATACCGATATGAACGAAGAGCAGAAGGATTATATGCGCACCATTATCCAGAGCAGCGAGTCCCTGCTTTTGCTGATCAATGATATTCTTGATTTTTCCAGGGTGGAATCGGGTCTTTTAACATTGGAATCCATTGATTTTGACCCGGAAGTCATGGCTGACGACGTGTGCGAACTCATGCGGCCCAGGGTTGGCGACAAACCCGTGGATATTTTTTGTCGAATTGACGATAAGGTGCCTTCCAATGTCAAAGGCGACCCGACCAGGTACCGCCAGGTGCTGCTTAACCTGGTGGGAAATGCGATAAAATTTACCCACAAGGGAGAAATCGAACTGCAAATGACCGTGGACAGTGAAACCAGGAGCCATGTGGTCTTACATGCGGCGGTAAAAGATACTGGCATCGGCATTAGCCAGGACATGCAGGAAGAAATTTTCGAGGTTTTCCGGCAAGGAGACCGATCTACTACCCGTACGTACGGCGGCGCCGGGTTAGGGCTTCCTATTTGCAAGCAAATCGCTAAGTTGATGGACGGCGATGTCTTTGTGGAAAGCGAAGCGGGTAAAGGCAGCACCTTTCACTTTAAGGCGCTGCTGAAAAAATCGGCTAAAAAGCCGCCCAAACAAATCATCCACGAATCCTTATCGGGTAAGAAGGCCCTTGTCGTGGATGATAATAAAAACAACCTGGAAATCCTGGCCCACCTGCTGAAGACCGCGGGCATGGAGGTGGTGACGCTTACCAAAGGGACGGATGTGCTGCCCATGCTGCAAATCGGCAATAAAACTCGCGCGCCTTTTGATGTTTGTATCCTGGATATTCAAATGCCGGATATGAACGGGTATGAGGTGGCAAAGGAAATCCGAAAACCGGATTCCCCCAACCCTGGCCTCCCACTGCTGGCTTTTACTTCTTCCTATTCCCGGAGAGAGAGGTCCTTTAAAGAGGCAGGTTTTGACGGCTTTCTTCCGAAACCGGTCCAGAGAGTCCGTTTAATCGAAGTTTTAGAACAACTGCTGGCAAAAGGGAGAGTTAAAAAAAGAAAACGGGAAAATAAGGAAATCATTACCCGCTACTCGATTATCGATGCGGCCAAGCAATCTACCCGTATTTTATTGGCGGAAGATAACCCGATTAACCAGAAACTGGCCAACTTTATGCTCACCAAGGCGGGATATCATGTGGAAATAGTCAACAACGGCAGTGAAGCGGTGGATACGTTTACAGCCAACCCGGATCACTACGATATGATCTTCATGGATGTACAGATGCCGGAAATGAACGGTTTCGACGCTTGCCGGGCGATAAGAGCGCGGGGTTTCACGGAAATCCCGATTATCGCCATGACAGCCTCGGCCATGAAAGGAGACCGGGAAAAATGCCTGGAAGCCGGGATGAATGATTATATCTCTAAACCGATTAAGCGGGAAATTGTTTTTGAAATGGTTAAAAAATGGACATTTGTTAAAAAGGGTATTAAGAAGTGATAGAACGATCTTGAATGGAGGCAATATATGAAATTCATAGAACTGGCGGCTAAGAGGGAAAGTACACGAAAGTATTCTGCGAAACCTGTAGCGCGGGAAATTATCGATCGCTGCCTGGAAGCGGCGCGTATGGCGCCTTCGGCCTGTAATTCGCAGCCGTGGTCTTTTATCGTGGTGGATAACGAGGAGAAAAAGAACGAGATCGTGGATAAAACCATGTCCGGTATTTATGCGTCGAATAAATTTGTAAGAACGGCGCCGGTACTGATTGTGGTTATCACTGAGCATTCGAAATATATTGCCCGGTTGGGGCAAATGTTCCGGCATTTGAAATATAATCTTATTGATATTGGTATTGCCTGCGACCACTTGACGCTGCAAGCGGCAGAGTTAGGGGTAGGAACTTGCTGGCTGGGATGGTTTGATGAAAAAGAGTTAAAAAAGGTGTTAGGATTACCTAAAACGACGAAGATAGATGTCTTGCTTAGTATGGGATATCTTGAAAATGAAGCGTTGCCACCCCGTCCGAAGATGCGCAAATCTCTTGACGAAATCAGAAAATATTTTTAAAACCTATTTTTGCAGCAGTTCTTTTAGTCGGGTCAGGAGGGATTTCTTCTTTTCAGTGGGTTGTTTAACTTCGGGGGCGGCAGGAGCTTTCGGAGTGGGAGCGGTGCGCGGCACTTGCGCTTCCGCAGGCGGTTTAAAATTGTCGCCGTATTTTTTCCGGTAATATTCCAAACGGCTTTCCCGGGGTGGTTTTGCTTTGCGGTCGCGCCGGCCTTCCTGCCGGTCGGTGGACCTGGACCGAGAATCTTTCTGTACCGGATGATCTTTGCGGTTGGCTCTACTGGTTTCCCTGTTATCCCTGGTCTCTTTAGCATCTGTACTTCGGGACGGTTTCGGTTTCTCTTTTGGTATGTTCTCGTCCTTACGCCGCCGCTCATGGTCGGGTCTCCTGGCATGGGCAGTTTTTTGCCGGCGTCTCCCGTCAACCTCACCGACCCTGGCCGGTTTCTTATCCTTGACATTAAAAACCATGCCCTGGCTTTTGCTCTTTTCGAAAAATTCATCCTGGGCGACGGCAACCGGGATTTTCATATTGATAAAGGTTTCGATGGCATCCAGGTTATACACATAATCTTCGCATGCCATGGATATAGCTTTGCCCGATTTCCCGGCGCGTGCGGTACGGCCGATGCGGTGGACATAATTCTCCGGGTCGCCCGGCAGGTCGTAATTGATAATCATCTCCAGGCCTTCGATATGCAAACCCCGGGCCGCCACATCCGTGGCCACCAGGAAAGGAAGTTTCCCGGATTTAAAATCTTCAATCACTTTGAGTCGTTTATTTTGGGGCAGGTCGCCGCTGATATGGAGACATATATAACCGTTGTATTCAAGGTGCCTGGCCACCTGGTGGGCAGCCCTTTTGGTATTGGTGAAAATAAGCGCGTTCTTGGGGGCTTCTCTTTTTAAAACTCCCAGCATTAAATTCAACTTTTCCCTCTGGGCCACATGATAGAGCACCTGGGTAATCGTTTCAACCGTCACCTGTTCCGGCGTGATCTCAACTTTGGCAGGGCTATTCATGAATTCCCTGGCAAGACGGCGGGTATTCACATCCAATGTGGCGCTGTAAAGCATGGTCTGCCGCTGCGACGACGAGACCGAATTACGCATGATGCGCGTGATGTCCGGGGCAAAACCCATATCAAACAACCGGTCCGCTTCGTCAATCACCACATACCCCATCTGCTTGAAATCCAACTTTCGCTGGTAATGAAAATCCAATAACCGGCCCGGTGTACCAATGATAATATCGACATTTTTCCGCAGCAGTTCTTCTTGCTCGTGGTAACCGATGCCGCCGTAAAAACTACCTATGGTAAAAGGCAGATACCGGCCTAATTGTTTGGCGTCCTTTTCGATCTGCACGGCCAATTCACGAGTGGGCGTTACAATCAACGCTTTTTTGTTTCTCGTGTTGTTTTTATCGAGAAAATGGTGAAATATTGTAATCAAGAACGCCGCGGTTTTCCCTGTGCCCGTCTGCGATTGAACCGTCGCGTCTCTTCCTTTCAGGGTATAAGTTAGGGTTGCTTCTTGCACCGGCATTAACGTTGTAAACCCTGCTTCCTCAATCCCCTTCAATATATTTTTATCCAATTTTAATTCTGTAAATTTCATTACTTATTTTCTTTTATCCTCCAACATCATTTATTGTTCAA
>JAUPLE010000995.1 GCA_030837085.1 Acidobacteriota bacterium
CCTGTCGCAGGTATCCGGGCAAAGAATACAAATATCTTATGTTTATACTCACAGCGATGGTATACCTCAGCCTGCCTATGCGGCGGTCGGCGGCATGCTGCAAACCATCCACCACGAGAATCCCAACCTGACATTCAAAACCATTGCCGTCGAGGAAAAAAGCGCCGCGGCAGGACTGACAACTATTCTCCGGAAAGAACTAGGAGAATTCATTACAGGGGTAATGGAAATCCGTTTCCATGGGCAGCAGCGCCAGGTGAAACAATACAAGGAATTTCCTTTTACCATCGGGCAAACCGAAGAGTCCAGAAAACGGGGTGAATTATTAAAACACGGTGGAGTTTATATTATTACCGGTGGGGTTGGTGGTTTGGGGCTTATCCTGGCCAGGCGCTTGGCGGAAAATTATCGCGCCCGCCTGGTGCTCTGCGACCGTTCACCCCTCACCCTGGAAATTTCAGCCAGGATTAAAGAAATTGAAAACGCTGGCGCCGAGATTTTTTATGTGCAAACCGATGTAACCCGGCAGGAGGAAGTCAAAGCCATGATCGCTGCCGTCCGGTCCCGTTACCGGGTAATCAACGGTATTATTCACTGCGCAGGGGCCCTCCGGGATGCCCTGGTAATAAACAAAACCGGGACGGAAATCCATGAGGTTGTTGCGCCCAAAGTAATGGGCGCTCTCTGGTTGGATGAAGAAACCCGGCAAGAGGACCTGGACTTTTTCTTTCTCTATTCTTCCACATCCGCCAATCTCGGCCATATCGGGCAGGTGGATTATGCGTATGCCAACCGTTTCCTGGACGAGTTTGCCCAGGTGCGGGAACATCTCCGGGCCAACCAAAAGCGCAAGGGTAAAACAATTTCTATTAACTGGCCCTGGTGGCGGCGCGGCGGCATGAAACTAACTGAACAAAGTTTGAAACTGCTGCAAAGAAACTATGGGCTGCAAGGCCTGGAAACCGAAACCGGCCTGCAGGTGTTTGAAGCGGCCCTGGCAAGCAACTGGACCCAATTTATGCTCATCGTGGGGGAACGGGATAAAGCAGACAAAATGATGCAGGCCCTGGCGAACCGGGAAGAACAAGAATCGCACCCCCTTCATACCGGTTCGGATGCCGAACTGGAGCAAAAGCTAAGCGCTGATCTCAAGCAAATGGTCTGCGCAATTTTAAAACTCCCCTTTGAACAGATCGACGACTCCAAGAAATTGAACGAATTCGGATTTGATTCCATTACCTTTACTACCCTGGCCAATGAAATCAACGACAGGTATAATCTGTCCCTTTCACCGGCCAAGTTTTTTGAATTCCGAACCCTGCGGGACCTGGTCTCCTACCTGGGCCGGTCACACAGGGAAACCCTGGCTGCCCATTACCATAAACCGACTGAAAGCCAGGTAAATAAGGAGATAAAACCGGAGATCGTTGATGATTTAATGGATTTGTCGCAGCGTTTCCTCGACTTCTGGGAACCGGTCGCGGCAAAAGGAATAAAATCCGGGGCGTTGGATGAACCGGTGGCCATTATCGGCATGGCCGGTAAGATGCCTGGTTCTGCGGACCTGGAGATATTCTGGCGCCACCTGGCCGCGGGAAAAGACCTGGTAAACGAAATTCCTGCTAACCGCTGGGATTGGCGGGAATACTATGGTCACCCGGCCCAGGGTCCCAATAAAACCGATGTACGGTGGGGCGGATTCCTGGAAGATATCGAAGCCTTTGACGCTTCATTTTTCGGCATATCGCCCCGGGAAGCCGAATTAATGGACCCCCAGCAGCGGTTATTCCTGGAAATCGCCTGGAAAGCTATAGAAGACGCCGGGTACAGCCCCATGGCGTTGTCCGGTTCCCGCACCGCCCTGTTTGTCGGGGTCAGCACCAACGATTACAATGAACTCTTAAAAGATTGGGGCATTGACATTGAAGCCCACATTTCCACTGGTATTAATAATTCCATTATTGCTAATCGCGTTTCTTATTTATTGAATTTACTCGGTCCCAGCGAGACGATTGACACCGCCTGTTCCAGTTCGTTGGTGGCAATGCGGCGGGGCGTGGATTGCATCCGCAGCGGTGAATGTGAAATGGCCATTGCCGGCGGCGTCAATGTATTACTGCGGCCCAAGTTCCATATCGCCTTTAGAAAGACCGGTATGCTCAGCGAAAACGGCAGATGCAAAACCTTTGATAAACAAGCGGACGGGTACGTTAGGTCAGAGGGCGTCGGCGCTGTTTTATTAAAGTCCCTGGATCGAGCTAAGGCCGACGGTGATAATATATACGCCGTTATCAGGGGGATTGCCGAAAACCACGGCGGCCGTGCCCACTCGCTGACGGCCCCGAATCCCCAGGCCCAGTCCGAATTGTTGATCCGGGCATACCAACAGGCCCGGGTTCCCATCGACAGCGTCACTTATATCGAGGCCCACGGAACCGGGACACACCTGGGAGATCCCATTGAAATCAACGGTATGACCGAGGCTTTCAAACAGTTGTATGTAGAAGCAAGCAAAACCTGGCCCGGGGCCAAACACTGCGGCATCGGCGCGGTTAAAACCAATATCGGGCACCTGGAATCCGCCGCCGGGATCGCTGGTGTTCTGAAAGTACTCCTGGCTTTAAAGTTCAAGACGCTGCCGGCCACGGTTCATTTCCGGGAACTCAATCCCCATATCCACCTGGAAGATACGCCATTTTATATCGTCAAAGAGACCCGGGCCTGGGAATGCCTGTACGATGAACAAAATAATCCCATTCCCCGGCGCGCCGGCATCAGTTCCTTTGGTTTTGGAGGAACCAACGTCCACCTGGTATTAGAAGAATATGCGGATACAAGGCTGCCAATGGAAACCGAATCCCCGTGCCCCCAACTGGTAGTGTTGTCGGCCAGGGATGAAGAGCGACTCAGGGAGTATGCCGGTAAATTAGCGGAGTTCTTCGACCAGACCGAAACAGGTGGGAAAAATAACCGAATCCGTCTGGAAACTCAACTGCGCGAGGCTGCCGCTGAGATCATGGGCGTTTCGCCTGGAGATATCGATCCGGCAGAGGATTTCAATGCTTATGGTTTCGATACCGTGATGCAGGGCAGGTTGGCCCAAATCCTGGCGGAAATCATCGGTGAAGAGGTGACGCTGGCCCAGCTTAGCGAGTATACATCCCTGGAATCCCTGGCGCGATCCTTTGGCGTAGATGAAGGGGAAGCGCCGCCGGTATCCCTGGCCGGGCTCGCCTATACCCTCCTGGCAGGAAGAGAGGCAATGAATGCCCGATTGGCCCTGTTAGTTAACAGTATCACGGAAATGCAAGACAAATTGCGGCGTTACGCCCAGGGTGAAACAAACCTGGCAGGAGTTTACCTGGGGAATGTCGACCCCAGTAAAAAAGAAGAGCAGCCGACGGTCGAAGCGGACAAAGCCGCGGCGGGAAAAGACCTGGACCGCCTGGCCCGGCTCTGGGTTGCCGGCGCGCACCTGGATTGGAATATGCTTTATGACGCAATTCCCCCACGCCGCCTTTCATTGCCGACATATCCTTTTGCTCGGGAACGGTATTGGTTGCAAAAGCCCCAAAAACGGGCCGCGGCTCCGCATATCCTGGTGGATCACCTGGACCTTACCACAGGTCGGCCCACTTTTAATAAACGTTTTAATGGCCAGGAATTCTTTATTGCCGACCATTCCCATATTTTGCCCGGCGTTGTATACCTGGAAATGATCCGGGCAGCCGGTCATTTGTTAAGCGTCCGCGCGACAACGTTTCTCAATGTCGTCTGGTCCATCCCCATCGTGGTCAGTGAAGCCCGTCCCACTGAAGGGTCAGGAAAAGACGTCCGGGTCGTCCTGGACCCCAAGGGAGGGGCGTATGCGTTCAGGGTAATGACCGCGGACAGCCGGGGCCATGATATCACACATTCAGTAGGAACATTCGCCGGGGCGTCGGCGTCTAATCCGGGAACGGCGGGGGAATCCGTCGATATCGCCGCGGTCCTGGGACGGTGCCAGGGTGGGAAACCGGAAGCCGATGCTTATTATGACCATATTAATGAAAACGGCGGATTTTTCGGCCCACGTTTCCAGGGTATTAGAGAATTCTATTATAACCGGCAGGAAGCGCTGGCCCGCATCGAAATAAACCAGGAGCAGGAAAAGGATTTCCATGAATATATACTCCATCCTACGTTGACCGATTCCGGCATTCAAAGTATGGTGGCTTTCGGTTATAAGCTCGGGTTGAAGCCCGAGATCATTTATTTACCTTATGTCCTGAATGAACTGATCATTCTCAATAGTGCAACTAGGCCGGCTTATGTCTACGTTTGGGTAAACGGCGATCAGCCCGGTCTTCGTCCCGAAGGGATGAAGTTCAATTCAATGCTCCTGGACAAACAAGGCCAGGTCCTGGTGAAGATATTGGGATTATCGCTCAGGCCATTGCAACAATCCATTAGTGAGTTATCCGGGGAAGCTCTTAATCCTGGGGCGAGGGCGTATGAAACCGTTTATTATCAAAGCGCCTGGAAACCATCCCCCGGCTTCGACAGCCAGGGGCTTGATGTCCCAATACCCGGGGCTTTCCTGGTCTTTGATTGGGACCACCGGTTCAGCGATCTCATAGATGAGCGGTTGGCAAATAGTAAAGACGGTTTAATTGCAGCTCACCGAGCGATATGTGTAACGCCCGGCCAGCATTTCCGCCGCTGGGACAGGGAAGGGAAATCCATGTATGAAATCGATCCTGCGTCCGGGTCCCATTACCGGCAATTGGCCGAGTCGCTGCGAGAACGTAGCCTGTTACCGGGTATCATTGTTCATTGTTGGTCCCGGCCCGGTTTTAGCGGCGCTGGGGAACAACTAAGACAGCAATTGGATTTAAGCATTCATTCACTTTTCCATATTTTGCAGGCTTTTATGAACCAACCAGTGTGGGACGGCGCCCGGTTATTCTATTTCTATCCCGGGAATGAAGGGGATATCCAGCCCCAATATGCAGCAGCGGCGGCATTCTTACGCTCCGCCGGACTGGAAAGCCGGAAATTCATTTTTAAAACAATCGAAACCCCGGGCGACAACAAATCAAGGCTCCTGGAAATACTAGCCGCGGAACTTGCCGGGAACCAATTTGACCTGGAGGTTCGATATCATGAAAATCTGCGGTTTATAAAGACTTTTCGGGAGTTTAACATGATTACCGGGGAAGCATCGCCTTTAAAGGAAAAAGGAGTCTATTTAATTAGCGGTGGGTTGGGGGGATTGGGGTTGATTTTTGCCCGGCGCCTGGCCCGGCACTTCAAGGCGCGGCTTGTGTTGTGCGGCCGTTCCGATTTGACCGAGGAAAAAAAGTCCATCCTTGGAGAATTGGAATCCCTTGGGGCCGAAGTACTTTACATTAAAACCGATATCGCCGTTTATCCCGAAGTAGAGCATCTCATATCCGGCGCTAAGGCCAGGTTCGGACAGATCAACGGCATTATTCACAGCGCCGGTGTGCTTCGGGATACTTTTTTGATTAATAAAGCCGTGGAAGAACTGGACATGGTGTTGGCTCCAAAGGTATACGGAACTGTAAACC
>JAUPLE010000996.1 GCA_030837085.1 Acidobacteriota bacterium
AAGGTGAGAAATGAAAATATTGGCTGTTGATGATTCAGTACCGTTCTTAAATGCCCTGGAGATGATACTGCGAGAGGCTGGTTATACCAATATCGTAATGAAACAATCAGCGCCGGAGGCCATTGATTTTCTCCGTTCGCCGGCCTGTGGAGTTCCGGGTAATCATGTGGACATCATCCTCATGGATGTGATTATGCCGGGAATGGACGGGTTGGAATCGGTGCGCCGCATCAAAGCCGACAACGAACTTAAGGATATCCCCATTGTCATGGTAAGCGTTGAAGTCGAAGAGATGAAAATAAAACAGGCCTTTGACGCCGGCGCCATCGACTACATTGGTAAACCCATTAAAAAATTGGAACTGCTGGCCCGGGTCCGTTCAGTATTACGACTGAAGGAAGAAACAGACCACCGCAAAGCCCATGAACGAGAGTTGGAACAAACAGTGGAACAACTCCGGAAAGCTATTTCCGAATTAAAAACACTGAGCGGTCTTCTTCCTATCTGCTCCTACTGCAAGAAGATAAGGGACGATAAAGGGTACTGGCAGCAGGTGGATAGTTATATTACCGAACATTCGGCGGCCGGTTTCTCCCACAGCATATGCCCCGAATGTTTAAAGGAGCACTACCCCGCTTATGCCGATGACGTGTTGAAAGAGACTGCTAAAAAAACAAAGTAACAGAACATTTTTGCAGATGTCTCTTTACATCCAATCTATTTTTGTATAAAATATAGCCCTGTTCGATTAAAATGAAAAATGGAGGTATCGATAATGAATAAAAAGTTCGCAGTGGGCTGCGGCGTTGTGATCGGCGTCGTTGTCCTGGTTGTTATCATTTTCGTGCTTTACGGCACTCGTGCTTATAATAATATGGTACAGATGGATGAAGGCGTCAAGGAAAAATGGTCGCAGGTAGAGAACGTCTACCAGAGACGCCTGGATTTGATTCCCAACCTGGTGGAAACCGTCAAAGGTTACGCCGCCCATGAAAGGGAAACCTTCCAGGCCGTTACCGAAGCCAGGGCAAAAGCCGGCGGTATGATCAATATCGGCGCTGATGTCCTCAAAAACCCGGAAATGTTCCAGCAGTATCAACAGGCCCAGGCTTCCTTATCCAGCGCCCTGTCGCGCTTGATGGTGGTAGTGGAAAGGTATCCCGAATTGAAAGCAAACCAGAATTTCCTCAGCCTGCAAGACCAATTGGAAGGAACCGAAAACAGGATAACCGTCGAACGTCAGCGCTTTAACGAAGCCGCTCGAGGGTTTAATACCTATATCAAACAATTTCCCAGGGTAATCCTGGCCCGCATGTTCGGGTTTAATGAAAAACCTTATTTCAAAGCACAGGAAGGCGCTGAAACCGCCCCCAAAGTAAAATTTTAAGGATCACTACGTATGTCTAATATAAAATTATCCGGCCAGGACCTGGAAAAAATTAACAGCGCCGTCAAAGACGCCGAAAGTAAAACCGCCGGCGAAATCGCCGCCGCTTTCACCAAAGAAAGCGACAGCTACGCCATTTACGAATTGATGTTTGCCGTTGCCGGCGGTTTTATCTATTTTATCGTCATGATGTTCTTTTCCGGGAGAATTGAAAAAATCATCAAGAACCTCTCCTGGGATTATAATCCTGATCACCTATTGATCTTTTATGGGCTTTCCATCTTCCTGGTGATTTTTATATTCTACTGGCTGGCTAATTTCGCCTTTATCGACCGGTTGATAATCCCGCGATCCGTGATGCGGCGCAAAGTCAATGAACGGGCCGTGCGGCATTTTATGGAAGCCAGGGTATACGACACCTGCGACAGGACCGGGATATTGATTTTTATCTCTCACCTGGAACGCCGGGTAGAACTTCTGGCCGATAAAGGCATCAGTCAAAAAATCCCGCAAGAAAAATGGGATTCCATCGTGAACCATATCATTGCCGGCGTCAGGTCCGGCCGGTTGGTTCAACATCTCACCGAATCCATCGCCGAGTGCGGTCGCTTGCTGGCGGAACATTTCCCTATCAAACCCGATGATGTCAATGAATTGAAAGATGATATCGCTCTCCTGGAGAAATAATCATGAAGAAAAATACAAATGCCCTCGTAAAGAGGACGATTGCCCGGGTAAGTTTCGTGTGGATCGTATTCCTGGCCGCTCAAATCCTGTGGAGCATCGATGTACCGGAATTAAAGGGACGGGTCAACGATTATGCCGGCGTTTTAAACAGTTCCCAAAAAGAACAATTGGAAACCCTTTTGCAAGATGTTGAAAATAAAACCTCTTCACAGGTCGTATTGTTGACAATCAATTCCCTGGAAGGGGAGGCGCTGGAAGATTTTTCAATTCGGGTAGTAGAAAATTGGAAAATCGGCCAAAAGGAATTTAGTAATGGCGTACTGGTATTGCTGGCGTTGGCTGAAAAGAAGATCCGCATCGAGGTTGGTTACGGCCTGGAATCTATTATTACCGATATGAAAAGCGGTTATATTATCCGGGAAATAATCCTCCCATATTTTAAGAAGGGCGATTATTACAATGGCTTAAACCAGGGGTTGACGGCAGTAACCGGGTTGATTTCCAGGGATTTTGAGATCACCCCCGAGCAATTGGCCAGGTATCAAAAAGAAGGTAAGCGCGGCAAAGGCGTTCATATACCTTTTACGTTTATCATATTTGTGATTATCGTGATATTGAATATCATGAAAAGTGGAACCCGGGGAGGAAGATTTGGCCGCGGCGGCGGAGTTTTTTACGGCGGCGGATTCGGCAGCGGAGGCTTTGGCGGTGGAGGATTTTCCGGCGGTGGTGGCGGAGGAGGTTTCTCCGGAGGCGGCGGAAGTTTCGGAGGCGGTGGTTCCTCCGGCAGTTGGTAGGCACGCGGCGCGTGCATCCTATTAGTAGAACTGAACCGGAAGGATTATTTTTGTAACAGCGTCAGGCTCGCCCCACTGCGTGGAGTTTCTTTTGTAGAACTGTGCCAGTAGAATTTACTATTGCTCCTTTTCCGGCTCTGGCCCTGGCGCCAGTAATATGTTCATTAACAAATAACCATTAACAATTGACAATTAACAATTATCCCTCCATCGAGGTATATTTAGGAACTGTATAAATCTGTGTAATCACCCCTACGTGGACAAAAAACCTTCGTGATAATTCGTGTAATTAGTGGGCTGTTTTTCTTCGCGGCTTAAAAGCCAATTTGACTTTAGTCCCGGGATTTGGTAAGATTGAAAGGCAAAGAGATAAGGCGCGATAATTGTAAAGGAGTCGTTATGAGGAAAAAGTGTACAGTGATAGTTGCCTTGTTAGTCGCGTTAGTTGCGCTTGGGGCCGGGTCCCTCTACCCGAGCGCGGGCGAGTTACCCAGGCCCACCTATGATAATTCCCTGGTTTTTTCGATTGTCTATCCGCTAACCTCACCTGATGCAAATACAGAAGTGGAATACATAAAAAAACGGTTCGGCGGCGGTTTATATGCGCCGTTAGTCTGCAGTACGTTTTTAACCCTGGATATGGATTGGCATATCAATCCGGCCGGCGCCAACAGCGATATCGAGTACTTTAAAACAAAATTGGATGAATTACTGCAAAAGGCCAAAACTTACGGCGTGGGCCTGCATATAACATTGATTTACGGTATTTCCAGGGAGGTGCAATTATACAACCCGGCTAAAGAAGAAGATATCCGCATCGCCCAATGGTACAATGATAATAATCTAATGTCGGAAAGCCAATGGAACATCATTAATAAAAAAGGAGCGGAGGGACAGGAGGAAGCGCCGCGAGACGCCGGTTGGGTTTTCAATCATAATAAAATTGCTGAATTTCTACAACGCGGCGAAGCTGAAGATCCTTCAAAGGAAGCCTTTACAGGTTTGGTAGGCCAATACGCTTGCACCACCATGTCCAGGTACGCCCGGAAACTGAGAAACCACCTGGAGGCCAAAGTGAAAGCCGCTTTTGCTTATCTAACGTTGAAGCAGCGGCAGTACCCGGATTTGTTGCTGGTAATCAGCGCAGACGGGGAAGCGGAAATGAACCTCCACCCGGTGAATCATTTTGGCTTTTTGCAAGAGTATTTCTGCGATTTTTCGCCATTTGCCGTGCTGGAATTCCGGGACTGGATCAAACACGAAGGTCTCTATGCCGATAATAAAAAATATGCCGGTGAAGGTTATAAAAACGGCGGCAGCCGCTACCAGGGGACTGACGGCTTGCAAAATTTCAACCTGGATTTCGGAACCTCTTTTGTCACCTGGAACTTAAAATATTACCACTGGAACCTCTCAGACCCGGTGGATACCAATTATACCGATAATAATAATCCCGATCCCAATGCCATTCCTTTTAATTCATATATTTTCAACGGCATGATGCCTGTCAACGGTCCGCGTTTTATCGATGGCGGCTTTGATCCGCCGCGGTTAATGAAACAAAAAGGCGAAGACTCTTTCTGGGACTTGTGGCAGTTTTTCCGTGAAGAAATGATTCATCGCTATGTGAAAGATATGGCCGCCATTGCCCGGGCCAGCGGTTTCGACAAGACGCACTATTATTCACATCAGATTCCCGGCGACTATTTATTCGGCACTCGCCCCGACGATCCGAACATCCCCTTTTTAAATCCCCGTTATTACAGTTCCGCTTCCCCGTTATGGACCGCCAGTACGTTTAGCGATGTCGGGCTGGGTGTGACCATGTATGACATTAATTTCGGGACCTGGTATGCCCGGACTTCGCGATATTTATTGCCGGCGGTTTCATCTATATCCAATAACTGGGGGGCCATTGAGTACAATCCGGAGATCATTCCCCAGGGACCGGGTTATAATATTGAACCGACTTCGGCCCAATCAATTTATGAACAGATTATAAAACTCTATAATTACAATGCCCATTTTATCGGGATTTTTAAATGGCAGAGTACAATGGAGCATCAATTCAAAGGGAATAACCGCGAAGAGGCGCTTAAACTTTTTTTCGCCGCGGTGAAAGATAAAGCCCGACAGGGCATAGACACCGTGTTTACCCCGAAAAAGGTAGAAGATTTTACCGGGAGTTACAATTCATCCAGGGATTCGGTGGATTTATCCTGGTCCCGGTATATATGGAGTGATTTAGCTCATACCTGGAGCAATTGGGGAGATTTTAAAGAGTTTGTCATTTACCGTGGGTATACGGAGGATTTCCAATGCAGTCCGATTACAGAGATTGCCAGGTTAAAGGGCATATCCTTTAGAGATAGTAATTTTGGCGACGCCCCGATAGTATATTACAAGATCGCAGCAGCGAACAATGGAGGTATCGAAGGCGACGCCGTCAAAACCAGTGTAATGACAGGAAAGACCAATGGGAAGCCGTATTTAAGTATATCCAGGAATTACCTGAACTTTGGGGCGGTCAAGGGTGGTTTTGTTACACCGGCGCAGACATTTTCAGTTGCCAATATTGGTAAGGGAATACTGAGTTGGTCTGTCAACGATAATGCGGATTGGCTTAACGTAAGTCCCCCAGGTGGGTTCAATTCAGGGGTGGTGACTGTTACCGCCAACCCGGCGGCTTTAAACGCGGGGACTTATACAGCCGCGATTACGATTAGCGATCCCAGTGCCTTAGGTTCTCCCCAGGTTGTCCAGGTAACATTTACGGTTTATGCCGTAGGCCAGGATGCCGAACCATTCGGGTCCTTTGAGACGCCCCAGGAGGGAAGCACAGTTCGCGGCAGTGTGCCTTTTACAGGGTGGGTCCTGGACGATGTGGGCGTGGAGAGCGTGAAGATTTACCGCGAAGAAGGTGCTCAATTGGTCTATATCGGCGACGCCCTACGCGTGGAAGGCGCCCGGTCGGATGTGGAAGCAGGTTATCCTACCTACCCGGAAAACGTTAAAGCAGGATGGGGATATATGATGCTGACCAATGTATTGCCCGGCGCTGGGAACGGCTCGTTTGTGTTTCATGTCAAGGCCAGGGATGTTGCCGGTCACGAAGTAACCCTGGGCACAAAAACCATTACCTGTGACAATGCCTATGCAGTGAAACCTTTTGGTGCGATTGATACCCCGATCCCGGGCGGTGTAGCGTCCGGGAATCATTTCCGGAATTATGGTTGGGTATTGACCCCCAAACCCAATTGTATTCCTTCCAACGGGTCCACGATCTATGTTTATGTGGATGGTCAGAAGGTGGGAAGCCCGGTGTATAATATTTATCGTTCGGATATCGATTCGCTGTTTCCTGGATATTGCAACAGTAATGGGGCTCAAGGTTATTTTGACTTGGATACGACAAAATATAAGAACGGCATACATACCATTTCCTGGGTGGCGAAGGATGATGCGGGAAATATGGACGGCATCGGCAGTCGTTATTTTATTATTCATAATTAACA
>JAUPLE010000997.1 GCA_030837085.1 Acidobacteriota bacterium
GGGGTCATAATGGAATTCAATGCGGTTTCCACGGGCTGGGCCGACATCGGCAAATAAGCGGTCCAGTTCCACCCCAACACCAACGGCAGGGATTTATTAAAGGAAATCGTTAGCCCTTCGATACCTAAAGTAGAGGTTTGCGTGGTTTTGACTTTGTACATAATCCCATTGGCAATGCCGGACATATCTGTCAGGTCGCCGATCCAACTGCCGCTGGAATATATGGCGGCCTGGGTCTGACTTTTGACTTGCTCGACGGAACCCAGGACAGCGGCAAAAACGGAATTTAGCGAGGCATCGGCCGGTAGGGCATTGAAAGCAATCCAGTTCCATCCGGCCATCATGGGAATATTTTGGGTCCTGGGGCCGAAATGGAGGGGAAGATCGGCATAGATGTTATCGGAAAGGAACTCGATGGTTTCGCTTGCGTCGATGGCCGGGCCGGAAGGATTGGGCCACAATTTGAAAGTGATTGTTTCAGCGGAGGAGGTGTTACTGCGAATGGTGATATAGTAATTCCCGTTGGCGCCGACAATGGCGACGCCCCGGCAATCGGCGACGCCGCCGGGGCCGAAAGCGCCGAGCCAATCCCCGGCTGCCGCTTCAGTTATACCATGATAGGCTTTCCCATAAGCCACCATGTTGTTTTGCATGCCGATTACCGGGACCCAACCGGCGGGATTGGAGAAGATGGTGAAAACGGCGTCGCTGATATCCGACGGGACGCCGCCGGGGCCGCTGATCCTTATTTTGCAATTGGGAGATGGAGCGGCCGGCACTGTCCAATTGTAATTCCCGGTGTTTTCCATGGATGAAACAATTTCTATCCAGTTGAGACCGTTATCGATGGAGTACTCGATTTTGACATTTCCCACGGGACCGGCATTGGTCCAGGTAATGGCGTGCAGCGAACCGGTATCCCACACTTCCCCGCCATTGGGCGAAGTCACTTGCAGGGAAGCGGTTTCGCCTAAAGTGATTTCAACCTGGGCGGCGCCGCCTTCGCTGACGGTTATGGCATTGGCCGCGGTATGAGTGGCTTTTTCATTGTACCATTCCGCGGCGTAAATACTCTTACACGACGCACTTAATTTGTACATGCCGGGCAATAGTCCCTTGAACTCGAAATATCCGCTGCTGTTGCCGGAAACTTGCGCAAGGAGGCTGTACGGGCCTGCCATATCATACAGTCGAATGAAAGCGCCATTGAGGGCCTGGCCGCTTTTAAGGCGGACGTAACCGGAAATAGTCCCGCCGCCGCCTTCTGTCATCACGGCATTGATGCCGGCAGTGGTAATTCCGGCCTGGACGGTGAAGGTATCCGCGCCGGTTAGGGTCTGCTTATTATTATAAAAAACGCATCTGTACTTGCCTCCCATAACATCACTGCTGGAGAAATAAGCCTTCATTTGGCCGGGGGGAACCCTGGTTATGGTGTAATATCCATAATAATCGGTGGCGGCATTGATAAAAGCAAAGGAATCACCATTGGCGTCGTACAAACGCACCCGGATGCTTGGAATTCCATTCCCGCTTTCATCGGTCACTCGACCGGTTACTGTACCTGCCGGCGACAACACGGCGTCGATATTGGGGATTACGCCGCCGTTGGTGACCTGGACCCAATCGCCCTCCTCTTCCGGGCTATATTTAAATACTTTACCGTTATAAATTTGGGGCGCGTAACTGACCGGAGTTATGGGTGACAAGAAATACACATGGTAAGTTCCCGCCGTGATGCCGCTTACATGGTAATTCCCATCGGCATCGGTTTTCCCATCCCAATAATCGACGTCAGTCCAATCTTTCTCCACATATACGGTGGTGTTGGCAATACCCACTCCATTTTCATCGGTAACACGGCCGCTGATGGTCCCACAGCCGGTGGTTAAAGGGGCGTTTATGCCGGACGTGGTTTGACCCGCTGTCACCGCCACGCTGTCCGCGGTTGGAAGCGAATTTTTAACGTTGTACCACTGATCGATGTAATTTGCGCTGTAGTATTGATTATAGTAATAGGTGTCGAAATTAATCTTGTAATTTCCAGTGGCAAGGCCTTTGATCGTATAATCGCCGTTTTCATCGGAGTAGCCATAGGTATCGACCATATTCCCGTTCGAATCGTAGACATAGACCTCCATCTCCGCTATGCCGGTGCCGGTGGAGGCGTCGGTGACACGGCCGGATATCATACCGCCGGAAGCCAATACGGCATTAATCCCCGAAAAAGCCTGGCCCGGCGTGACGGTAAAAATTTGGGCGGAAGTAGAATCGGTTTTATCGTTGTACCATTCGGAAACATAATTAGCATCGGTACTGCCGGTATTGAAATAAACTTTACATAAACTTGCCGGGATGCCCTGGATGGTGTAATTTCCGCTGCTGTCGGTATACTTATATTTAAATTGTCCATTGGAGTATGCGTTTCTCACGCTTACCCGTACATTGGCGATACCGTTTCCGCCGGTATCCGTGACTTGCCCGGAGATAATGCCTCCGGGTGAGAGGACCGCATCGATGGTGGCGGTTTGTCCGGATATTATATTAATCGTGTCGGCCGCGGAAAGGATGAATTTATCGTTATAATATTCGGCGACATAGTTCCCGGTGACATAGGTGGTATCGAAATAGACCCGGTAACTCCCGGGTAAAATACCGGTCAGGGTATAATTACCGCTGGAGTTCGTGGCGACGATCGTAACCAGTTTGTTGGCGGAATCATACAATCGCGCCCGCACATTCTGGATACCGTTCCCGCTTTCATCGGCGACCCGGCCGCTGATTACACCGCCCAGGATCAATTGGGCGTCGATTTCGGCGGTAGTTTGTCCGGCTGTGACGCCAACCGGGTCCGCGGTATCATAGGTGGTTTTGTCAATGTACCATTCGGAACAGTAACCGGTACTTGCGGCATTAAAATAGACCTTATAATTCCCCGTTGCTATTCCCACGATCTCATATTTTCCTTCCGCGTTCGTAACGGCGGTTTTATATGAACCGGAAGTGAGATAAAGATTAACATTGACATTTTGAATGGGATTGTCGGAAATGTCGGTAACTGTCCCGGTAACTGAGCCGCCGGTCAGCAATTGGGCGTCGACCCCGGGTGTGGTTTGACCCTCGGTAACGGGGATGGCATTGGCGTCGGCAAATGTGGCTTTATTGTTGTACCACTGGGAAAGATAGACGCCGCCATAAGGGGGAATAAAGAGAATTTTATAATTGCCCGCCGGGAGGGTGGTGGTTAAATAATAACCGCTGGAATTGGCGCCGGCGCCGGCAATGTATTGGTTGTTCATATCATAAATGGATACTCCAGCAAGATCGATAGGATTCCCGGAGCTGTCGGTGATAGTACCGCTGATGGCGCCCCCTTGCGCCAGTTGGGCGTCGATATTGGCTATGGTTTGACCGGCAGTGATATTTAGCGGGTCCGCGGTTTCAAAAGTGGTTTTATTGTTATACCATTCGTTGAAATAGTTCTGGCCGCTATTGTAAAAGTAAATCCTGTATGTGCCGGACGGTAATCCTTGAAGCGCATATTGGCCGGATGAGTCTGTATAGGCGCTGCCGCTGACCACGTAGGCCGAGATACGGGCTTCGACGCGAATATTTTCCAGGGGAGTTCCCCCTGTACCTGTGACCACGCCGCTGATGATGCCCCCTTCAGTCAGTTGGGCGTTTATATCGGGTGTGGTCTGGCCTACCGTGACAATAACCGGGTCCGCGGTCTCAAAAGTGCTTTTATCGTTGTACCATTCGGGTATGTAATTTAAGCCATGACAACTAAAATCAACCTTGTATGCGCCGGCGGGGACGCCGTAAATCGTATAGTATCCCTGGCTGTCTGCATGGCAGTGTTGGTGCAGAATTTCGTTATTCTGAGTATGGACATTGGCGCTCACATTCGGTATGCCATTGCCGTTGGCATCGGTCACCCGTCCCGATATCATTCCCCCTACAGCCAATTGGGCGTCGATACCGGGTGTGGTTTGGCCAACCGTAACGATAACCTGGTCGGCTGTATCGAAGGTAGTTTTGTCATTGTACCACTCAGGGACATAGTTTTGCTGATAGCCCCTGAAAAAAATTTTATAATTGCCGCCGGGGATTCCTCCCACCGAATAATTTCCTTCGCTGTCGGTGGAAGTAGATTTGATATTTGAATAATTTAAATCGTATACGTAGATACTGATACCTTCGATGCCATTGGTTGATTCATCGGTCACGCGCCCGCTGATGATCCCGCCTTCGGCCAATTGGGCGTCGATATTGCCGATGGTTTGTTTCGCCGCAAGCAAAATAGTATCGGCATTGCTAAAGCTATCTTTATCGTTATACCATTCTTCTATATAGTTGCCTGCATTTTGCGTATGGAATTCGACTTTGTAACTGCCGGGTTTTAATCCTGTAATTGCATAATAGCCATCGGCGTCGCTTGTTCGGCTATTTCCCCAATTATCGACGACATCCTGGGCGCTGGCCTGGACATTGGGAATCCCGCTGCCGGAGACATCGGTTACCCGGCCGGAAATAATACTTCCGGTATTAAGTTGGGCATCGATATTACCGATGGTCTGACCCGAAGTCAGGTTAAGGATATCCGCTGTTTCTTGTGAACTTTTGTCGTTATACCATTCTTGTATGTAATTGCCAGCGTAAACGGGGTAGAAAAATACGGTGCAGTTACCTGCCGGGATGCCCCTGACCGTATAATACCCATCGGCATCCGTGGAGTCCCAACAACTGTTGTTATTTGAATAAATCCCAACACTGACATTTAAAATACCGGCGCCCGATTCATCGATCACCCGACCGCTGACAGCGCCCCCCAATACCAATTGGGCGTTAATCCCATTGGTGGTTTGGCCCGCTGTAATAGTAACCGGGTCGGCGAATTCAGATGAGTTCTTGTTATTGTACCATTGGTAGATATAATTGGAACCGTTTGGGGGGGAAAAAACAACTTTATAGTTTCCAGGCGTTATTCCACCGATCGAGTAATTGCCGTCGGCGTCGGTGGCGGCGGCCCCTACATAAGATATCGAATCAAAAGTATAGGCCTGGACCTGGATGTTGGCGATGCCGTTTCCCGATTCATCCATCACGCGGCCGGTAATTCCTTCGACAATTGTGAACACTGCGTCGCTGGTATCGCTGGGGTCGCCGTCGGTTTCGCTGATTCTAACCAGGCAATTGGTGGAAGAAATCCCTGGGACCGTCCAACTGTAAACCCCGTCGTTTTCCGTGGAAGCGGTTATTTCAGTCCAGTTGGAACCGTTATCGGAGGAAAACTCGATTCTAACGTTTCCCAGTGCACCAGTAGATGACCAAGTAATTTCATGCGTCGAACCGATTAACCAGGTTTCGCCATTGTTAGGAGAGGTGACTGTAATTGTCCCGCAATTGGTTTGATTGGATTCCCAATCCGGGTCATGGGTGTCGAGCCATGTTCGAAGCGTTGGATCGGTTGCGGAAAGACAGTTGTAGCCAACATCTAACTGGGATATGTTTGTTAAACTTGTAAAATTTGAAGGGATGTCGCCGCTTAGTAGGTTACTGTCCAGATGAAGTCCTAGTAAAGCGCTAAGATTTCCTAATTGACCGGGAATGCTGCCGCTCAGTTGGTTGTCGTCAAGGTAAAGCCATTCCAAATTGCTGAGATTGCCTAATTCAGATGGGATGCTGCCGCTTAGTCGGTTAACGAATACGTCAAGATAATGCAAATTACTGAGATTTCCTAATTCAGGAGGAATAATCCCGCTTAATTGGTTGCCGCTCAACCAAAGTTCAAGTAAATTACTAAGATTGCCTAATTGAGATGGGATGTTTCCGCTCAGTTGGTTATTATGCAGCCAAAGCTGTTGCAAATTACTAAGATTGCCTAATTCAGCGGGAATACTGCCGTTTAGTTGGTTACCGAACAGGAAAATCCCGAGCAAATTACTAAGATTGCCTAATTGAGAAGGGATGTTGCCGCCCAGTTGGTTACCGCTCATCCAAAGCCATTTTAAATTACTGAGATTACCAAATTCAGAAGGGATACTGCCGCTCAACTGGTTGTTGTCCAGGTATAGACTATCCAAATTACTGAGATTGCCTAATTCAGAGGGGATGCTGCCGCTTAGTTGGTTATTACGAAGTTCAATTTTATTTACACTATCTGCCAGAACTGTAATCCCATACCAGCCGCTTTCCGCGCCGGGCATGGCAAAACCATCGGTATCCAGCGGCGGGGTTTTCCATCCGCTGTTGTTTGTCCAACTGTCGCCGTTGGTTGCGTTGTACAATGCGATCAATGCCGCACGCTCTAGCGCCGGGATCGCGCCCTGGATGAAATTTGGAACGAACAAAAGTAATACGATCATTAAGCCAATAAAAATTCTCTTTCTCATTTTAGCCTCTCTTTAATAATTACCATTATTATTGCCCATATGGCTCACGGCCAACGGTTTATAGGGGCGGCGTTCAAAGTTCAAGACGCCGCCGCCATCCTTTCAACCGACTTTAGAATTAAATATACTACAATCGCCGGGAAATGTCAATTATCCACGCGGCGTCACTGCGCGCCCCTCTGCGCCCCCATGCTGGGGGTCCCATCTCGTAGGACCGCGCCGGACGTTTTCAGTTTGAATTTTTTACGGCCCGCGAAACACACGAAAGACGCGAAGGGTGGGAGCGAAACCTGCCTGTCCCCGTATTTTCCATTTTTTCGGTGTGAGGTCTGCCTTTTAAAATGACATTGTTTGCTTTTGTGGGTATCTTGCCGGGATTCTAAAATAATTGTTCACGGGAAAACACTTGTTTGTCCCTTTTTTCCCCTTTTTGTTTTTACCGGAAAGGTTCCCAGATGTTTTTCGCCTGGAAAGCGCGGGTTTGCTTCCGATCGATATTCAATTCCAGGCACCAATAATTTACAGCTTTCTTACTGAGGCCGCGACTCGTTAACAGTACTTCTCTGAATTTCCCCATTCCATACTTCTCCTGGACTACTTTGATGAAATCGAAACCGCCGAAATTAATCGCCCGTTCGATAACAATTTCCGGGTTCAACGCTTCTTTATCCACATCCCAAAATAATTCTTCCCTCATTTTATTCACCGTACAAAATCCTTAAAAAAACTCTTTATTTTTTCCCATTCTTTCGGTGTTATTACCGCGTCTTTTTTTTTATTATCAAGCATCATTACCATATCAATCCCTTTTTCTGCGTCCTCAAAGTATACAAAAGAAGTCTTTAATTGATACGCGTAACTTTCTTCCAGTTCATATTTCGTAAGAACCATCTGCAAAAGCTCTTTAAACGAATGTCCAGATTCACTTAAGAGTAGGTACATATCTATAAAGTCCTTTGCCGAACCCCGCTGGCAAATGGCCATAGCTTTCATGGCCTCAATATCCCCTTTCGATGCCGCGTTAAATTTAATATTATCGTCAAGAAAAAGCTCCTGGAGGGGAAATAATAACTTGTAAGGGTAACGAAAAAGAGAAAATTTTATTTTATCCTTCGATAGATGGGCAATGATTGTATTTTTTTCCAACAATTCCAGCAGTACTTCATCGAAACATTGCTTCAAACTATGAAAAATAATTTCCGGGTTGAAATCCGCAGGGATAAAGAAATCCAGGTCAACGGAAACACGGTGCTTTAAATAAAAATAAACGGCCGTTCCACCCGCCAGATAGGCATTTTTTGGTAAAATATCGCATTTAATTAGCTCACACAACCGGTTTTCGATTTTTGTTAATACCGAATTCCTGTCAATCTTATTCATAATATCATTCTACCACTAAAAGGCGCCGATTACAATTCCATATCCAATTTTTTCCCAGTAAAAATATGGGAGCGAAACCTGCCTGTCTCCCATATTTTTCTGCCACCAAGAGACGGCGCACCAAGACACCAAGAATTTTTATAATAAAACCCCTTGGTGAACCTTTGTGCCTTTGTGCCTTGGTGGCTATTTTCATGGCTGACTTCTTGATTTCTTGCCCGTCCCTTTTTTCTCAACCGATTGAAAATGATACTGAATTATAGTATTATAATAGACGTGAACTATGATGAAATATAAAGGGTATTATGGTGTCGTCCAGTACGATGATGAGGCCAAAATCTTTCACGGTGAGGTTCTCAATACAAGGGCTGTCATTACCTTTCAAGGGACAACAGTAAATGAAATCGAACAGGCTTTTCGGGATTCCGTCGATGATTACCTGGATTGGTGTAAAGAGAGAAACAAAGAGCCTGAAAAACCTTTTCCAGGAAAGTTTGTATTACGGCTTTCCCCGGAACTCCATCGTCAACTAAATTTAAAAGCGAAAATAACCGATAGCAGCCTGAACTCGTTTATTGTTCACACTTTAGAGAAAGCCGCTGTTTCTTAAAATTCAAGAAATGGCCAAAATTTTCCCTTCTATATCTATAAAAAGGGTCAGACACAAAAGGTACGACAAACGGGCAGACACTACGCCAACTGTGGTTCGGATATTCTGACGAAAGCGCAAGGACATCTCCGCCGGGGACATTCGAATTTCGTGCTTTTTATTCCCCCCACTTTAATAAGATTCTACCGAAAGAGCGAAAAAAGGTACATGCAAGAAAAATCCCCTCCTCACCAACCACCGCCTTCCCTTTCCCCCTGACGAAACAATATCAGTTCCAACGAGGCATTTGTAGGGAACAGGCATTGCCTGTTCCAACGATGCTTATTTCATTATGAATCTTTAGCCCTTATAAAGAGAAAAAAATGCCGGTCTCCGGGACAACGAATATGGCGTATTGCAAACCAAATCTGCCTCAAACCAGAATATCGGCGGAAGTCGGAACCCTTTCGCTGCCATCCGATATTTTTTGGGAGTTGGATAGAAATCAATCTGAACCGCCCAGAACTCCTTCCTGGCTTTTAAAAATTCTTTCGGGGAGTTCAAGGAAGTTTCCGCGTCCTTTCAGGATTCTTTCGCGGTTGCTCAGACATCGTTCTGCGCCATTGTAATCAACAACAATAAAAGCCTTCAAAAGTCCAGAAAAAGTTGGAAATAAAAAATGTACTCAAAAGTTTGCAGTTGAAATATAACTGCTGGAAATTGTCGAAATTGTAAGTGAATA